>JBJMQK010000686.1:0-12248 GCA_045802735.1 Anaeromyxobacteraceae bacterium
GCGCCCCCTCGGCCCGGGCGCCGCGCGCCGCCCGCCACAGCTCGCGCGCGATCCAGGCGGCGAGGAGCAGGTACGCGACGCCGCGTACGACCTCCTCCGCGAAGTAGAGCGTATCGAAGTAGTGGAGGAGGCCGCGGCTCGCGCGCGTCTCGAACGCGACGTGGTAGTCGAGCGGCACGAGCACGGCGTGGAGCGCGAAGAGCCACCCCGGCGCCGCGGCGAGCGCGCCGGCGGTGAAGGCCCACAGCGCGTACTGCGGGCTCCAGACCTTGTTCGTCGCGATCCACACGACGAGCACGAGCGCCGTCCCGAGCCGGACGGCGCGGAGCGCGTCGGGCCCGCGCGCGGCGCGGTACGCCGCCGCGGCGGCGAGCGCGGCGGCGGCGGCGAGGAGGCTCCCCGTGGCGACGTTGAGGAAGGTGGCGTCGGTCGCGAGCGGCGCGAGGCGCGGCGACGCGCGCAGCACCTCCCACACCGAGTTCTCCGCGCCCCGCCCGGCGTTGAAGGACCAGAAGTACGTCCACGCCGCCGGCGCGAGCGCGACGAAGGGCGCGTTCACGGCGACGAAGGCGGCCACGGCGGCGAGGGCGCCGCGCCCGAGCGCGCGCACGTCGCGGCGCGCGAGGAGCGCCGCCGCGGCCCCGGGGACGAGGGCGACGGGCCAGAGCTTCGCCGAGACGCCGAGCGCGAGGATGGCGCCGCACGCGCCCGGGCGCGAGCGCGCGAGGAGCGCGACCCCGAGGAGGAGGAGCGCGATCGGCAAGAGGTCCCAGTTGAGCGCGCCGTGGTAGGCGAGCGCCGGCGTGGCGGCGAGCCACCACGGCCGCGCGCCCGGGATGCGCGCGAGGAGCGCCACCGCGGCGAGGCCGCAGAGGGCGAGGAGGAGCGCACCAACCGTGAAGTAGCCGAGGGGGCCGCCGGGCGCGAAGGACGGCAGCCACAGCGCCAACCCGAGGAGCACCGGGTACTCGATGCGGTCCTCGAGGTAGGGGAAGGGTCGACCGCCCTGGAAGTAGCGGTCGCCCGCCATGGCGATGAGGTCGGAGTAGCAGTGGTGGTCGAACGCCCAGGGCCGGTAGGGCACGCCGCCGTGCGCGGCGCCGCGCGCGAGCCACGCCCCGCCGGCGAGGAGCCAGAGGGCCGCGAGGACGTACGGCCAGCGGGCGGTCGGGCGGGCAGGCACGGAGCGGCGGAAGTTAGCAGTCACCCCAGGGGGCGGCAAGGCGGGCGCGCGGTGAGCGTCGGTGGGCGCAGGCGAGCCCGAGCGGTCGACCGCAACGTTCTTGGAGAAGCGCTCCGATGGAGCCTTCAAGGGAGAAAGACATGCTCTGGATTCTCGCAGCCATCCTGCTGGCGTTCTGGATTCTGGGCCTCGCGTTCAAGGTGACGAGCGGCCTCATTCACATCGCGCTCGTCGCGGCGGTGATCCTGTTCATCTTCGGCTTCTTCCGCGGGCGCAGCACCGGGCGTCAGTCGACGAGCGTGCCGTAAGCCCCGCGCGCCCGCGCCGCGCCGGCGCGCTAACATGCGGCGGGCGTGGCCTCGCTCCACCTCGCCGCCCTCCTCTCCGCCGTCGCGTTCGCCGCGTCGGGCGGGGGCGGTGCCGTCCCCGACGGCGACATCCGCTACCGCGTCGAGATCGCCGGCGAGGCGGCCGGCTGGGCCCGGCTCGCGGTCCGCTGCGCGCGGGACGCCTGCGACGTCGTGTGGGAGAGCGCGCTCGCCGCGCCCGAGCCGGGGCGCGGCGTCGCGGTGCGCCACCGCGTGAACGCGCGGACGAACCTCGATGGGCGGGCGCTGTCGATCGAGGTTGCCTCGCGCGACGACGGCCGCGCCCACGCGCGGCAGGGAGCCGTGGGCGCGATCCCGGCGTCGCTCGCGGAGGCGCTCCTCGGCGGCGCGGCGGAGGGCGAGCGGCGTTGTCTCGCGGTGCAGGACGAGGAGAGCGGCCGCGCCGGCGAGGCGTGCGCGCGTCGCGAGGGCGCGTGGCTCGTCGGCACGGTCCTCGGGGAGCGGGTCCGCTTCCGCGCGGCCCAGGGCGCGCTCCCCTCCGAGGTCGTGCTGCCCGACCAGCGGACGCGCTTCCTGGCCGACGCCGCGGCGTCGCTCCCGGCGCGCGCGCCGCGCCTCTTCGGAGCCGAGATCGCAGGCCCGCCGGCGGGCACCGCGCCCGCTCGCTTCTGCGGCCGCGCGCCGGACAAGGCCGCGCCAGCCGGTGCACTCGCCGGCCTCGCGCTCTCCGCCGTCTTTCCGCCCGGAGCGAGCTGCCGCGAGCGGACCGCAGGCTATCTCGCCCTCGCGCGCCGCGCCGGGATCGGCGGACGCACCGCGGTGGGCGTCGCGCACGATGGCCGCGGGTTCGTGTGGCACGCCTGGGCGGAGCTGTGGGACGGCGCGCGCTGGGTGCCGGTCGATCCGTCGTTCGAGGAGGCGCCGGCGCGCGGCCCGCGCTTCACGGTGGCGCGCTACGACGACGAGGACCCTGCCGCGCGGGCGGATGCGGGCCGCGCGGTGCTGGCGTGCTGGGGGCGGGGGAGGGTGGAGTGAGGGCCCTTCGACTCCGCGGCGCTGCGCGCCGCTACGCTCAGGGTGAACGGGGCTGGTCCGAAGGTCTACACGGCCCTGCGCCCCAGGAACCGCGCCAGCGCGTTCGCCTTCGGCACGAACGAGGACAGGTCCACGCGCTCGTCGAGCGTGTGGAACCCGCCGCCGCGCGGGCCGAGCCCGTCGATCGACGGCACGCCGATCCCGCTCGTGGTGCAGGCGTCGGAGCCGCCGCCGGAGAGCGGCGCCTCCCCCGCGGCGAGCCCCGCGTCGACCTGGCACTGCCCGTACTCGCGCGCGAGCGCAGCCGAGGCCTCGCTGCGGACCATCGGCGGGCGCCAGGCGCTCTTCGCGACCGTGACGCGCGTCCCCTCCACCGCCGCCGCCGCCGCGGAGAGCTCGAGGGCGCGGTAGAGCGCCTCGCCGTCCTCGGCGGCGACGAAGCGCAGGTCCACCTCGGCGCGGGCGCGCTCCGGCACGGTGTTCTTCGTGGTGCCGCCCTCGATGAGCCCCACATTCACGGTGAGGCCGCGGTCGTAGTCGGTGAGCCCCTGCGCCCGATCGACGAAGCGCGCGAGCGACCACACCGCGCTCTTTCCCTTCGCGTGCTCGTTCCCCGCGTGCGCCGCGACGCCGGTCGCCTCCACCCGCACCGCCGCGACGCCCTTCCGCGCGACCACGATCGCGTCGTTCGCCCGCCCCGACTCGAGGCCGAGCGCGCACGCCGCACCGCGCGCCTTCTCCTGCAGGTGCGGCTGCGAGTCGGGCGAGCCCACCTCCTCGTCGGAGACGAACATCCCCCTGAGCGGGATGTGGCGGAGCAGCGCCGCCCGCGCGAGGGCCTCGAGCGCGAACAGGCCGACCACGAGGCCGCCCTTCATGTCGAAGGCGCCCGGGCCGCGGGCGAGGTCGCCCTGGAACGAGAAGCCGTCGAACTGCGCCCGCGGGAAGACGGTGTCGGTGTGGCCGATGAGGAACACCGGCGCGGCGCTCTTCGCGGCGCTGCTCTCGAAGTACAGGTGATCGCCGAAGCGCTTCGAGGCGACGCGCTCCGTCTTGAGGCCGATGCGCCGGAGCTCCTGGTCCACCATGTGGACGACGGCGTTCACGCCGGGCGGATCCTGGGTGAACGAGCTCTGCCGCACGAGGCGCTCCAGGAGCCGCTGCATCGCGAGGCGCTGCCCGGCGAGCCAGGAGAGCCCGATGTCGACCCGGTCCTGGAACATGCCCCGCTTCGTCTCCACGCGTCGTGCCCCCGGCGCCCTGCGCGCTGGGCCGGTATAAGAGGGACGCATGGCGACCGGCAAGCGCTACCGCGCCGCGGTGATCGGCGGCTCGGGTTACGGCGGCGTCGAGCTCATCCGGCGGCTCCTGCTCCACCCCGACGTCGCCCTCGTGCGCGTCGCCTCCGTCGACTACGTGGGCGAGCCGCTCGGCGCCGCGCACCCCTCGCTCGAGGGCGCGACCGACCTCGTCTTCGAGGACCTCCCGGCCGGCGCGGCTGCGCAGGGCGTCGACGTCGTCCTCCTCGGGCTCCCGCACAAGGTCTCGGCGCACAAGATGCCGGAGATCGCCCTGGCGGGCCCGAAGGTCGTGGACATGAGCGGCGACTTCCGGCTGAAGGACGCCGCCGCGTACGAGCGGTACTACGGCCAGGCGCACCCGCACCCGGAGCTCATGAAGGAGTTCGTCTACGGACTGCCGGAGCTGAACCGCGAGCGGCTGCGCGGCGCGCGCTTCATCGCCTCTCCGGGGTGCTTCGCCACGACGATCGAGCTCGGGCTCCTGCCGCTCGCGCGGGCCGGGCTCCTCGCGGGGATCGTCCACGTCCAGGGCATCACCGGCTCGTCGGGCTCGGGCGTCGCGCCGTCGGCGGGCACGCACCACCCGGTCCGCGCCGGGAACCTCCGCACCTACAAGCCGCTCGAGCACCAGCACGTCCCGGAGATCGCGGAGGCGCTCGCGCAGGCCGGCGCCACGGAGCTGGAGCTGCGCTTCGTGCCGGTCTCGGCGCCGCTCACCCGCGGCATCTTCGCGACGAGCTTCGTCGAGCTTCCGGAGGAGTGGACCGAGGCGCGCGTCCGGAAGCTCTACGAGGACGCCTACGTCCAGGAGCCCTTCGTGCGCGTGCCGCGGAAGCGCCTCCCCGAGGTCGCCGCGGTGTCGGGCTCGAACTTCGCCGAGGTCGGCGTCGCCGTCGGACCCGCCGTGAAGGGCCGCCGCACCGCCGCGCTCCTCTCCGCGACCGACAACCTCGTGAAGGGCGGCGCGGGGCAGGCGATCCAGAACATGAACCTCGCGCTCGGCCTCCCCGAGCGCGCCTCGCTCGAGGACCCAGGGCCCTGGCCACCATGAAGAACGTCGTCGTGAAGCTCGGGGGCGAGGTCGTCGGCTCGCCCGAGATGGACGCTGTCGCGGAGGACCTCAAGGACCTCGTGAACGCCGGCCACCGCGTCGCGGTGGTGCACGGTGGCGGCCCGCAGGCGAGCGCGCTGCAGAAGCGCCTCGGGCAGGAGCCGCGCATCATCGCGGGGAAGCGCTACACCGACGAGGCGACGCTCGACGTCATGAAGTACGTCGTCGCCGGCGCGCTCAACGTCGAGCTGTGCGCGAAGCTCCTCGCGCACGGCATCCTCGGCGTCGGGCTCCACGGCGCGAGCGGCCACATGATCCAGGCGAAGCGGCGGCCGCCGCGCGTCATGACCGGCGCCGGGCCCGAGCCGGTGGACCTCGGGCTCGTGGGCGACGTCACCGGGTTCAACCTCCAGCTCCTCGGCGATCTCCAGGAGCGCGGCATGATCCCGGTGCTCGCCTGCCTCGGCTGCGACGCCAAGGGCCAGGCGCTCAACATCAACGGCGACACGGTGGCGAGCGGCCTCGCCGGCGCGCTCCGCGCCGACGCGCTCGTGCTCGTGACCTCCACGCCCGGCGTGCTGCGCGACGTGAAGGATCCGAGCTCCCGCATCGCGACGATGCGCAAGGGCGACTTCGAGCGCGGCGTCGCCGACGGCTCGATCTCGGGCGGGATGATCCCGAAGCTCGAGGAGAGCTTCGCGGTGCTCGCCGGCGGCGCGCGGTCGGTGGTCATCGTGGGGAAGCTCGCGCAGGGCGAGCTGTTGCGCGCGGTGCTCGAGCCGGGGAGCGTCGGAACGGTGCTGCTCGCGTAATCCTACCCGTTCGCCCTGAGCGTAGCGCCGCAGGCGCGGAGTCGAAGGGCCCTCACGGCCCGACCGACTTCCACCCCGGGTCGCGCTCCACGATCTGCCGCAGCCACTCCGTGAGCGTCACCCCGCTCGCCGTGTAGCGCGCCGGGGCGGCGACGAGCACGTGCGCGTCGCCGGCGACGAGGAAGGTCCGCGCCTGCGGCAGCGGATCGAAGCGGTCGATCACGGTCTTCCGCAGCGCCGCCTCGAAGAGCGGCGGCGGGAGGAGCGCGAACGAACGGATCACCGCGTCCTGGGTGGAGGAGAGGAGCGCGAAGCGATCGGCGGGGTGGCGCGAGACGAGCGCGGGCACGATGAGCGACAGGTCGTCGCGGCACCCCGCGCACGCGGCGTCGAGCACCGGATCGATGTTCCACGCGGCGCGCCAGCGCGTCCTGAGCTCGGGGTTGAACGCATCGCCCTCGAGCGGCTGGCCTGTGTCGTCGACGAGCGAGGCCTCGCTCGCGGGGAAGGCGGCGCGGAAGGCGTCGTAGGAGAAGAGCGTCCCGAAACCGCCGGCGCTCGCCCCGGCGACGACGAGGCGCGGCGGCGCCGCCAGCTCCGCCCGGAGCCGCGCCAGGTCGGCGGCGACGTTCACGCGCCCGTGGTGCACCCAGCGCCGCGGCGGGAGCCCGGCGCCGGGGCTGTAGGAGCCCTCGGCGTCGCCGGCGTGGAGGTCGCCCGTGCAGTACGGCACGAAGACGAAGGTGAAGTCGCGGAAGGGGTTCGCCGGGTCGGCGCGGTCGAAGAGGGTGCCCCCCAAGCCGGCCGCGCGCACGGCGAACTCGGCGGCGCCCACGGGTCCGGGCGCGGCGAGCTGCGCGACGAAGCAGGTCGCGTAGTCCCAGCACGCCCCGCCGCCGTCGAGGAAGACGACGAGGTCCGCGCGCGGGCCAGGGTTCACGCCGAAGCCGGTCGGCGAACCGTCGGAGCAGGAGGTGCCCTGGACGTCGACCCAGGTCCAGCTCCCCGCCGGCGCGCCGAACGGCCTCGCGCCGGGCCCGCCCGGAGTGGAGCCGCCGCACGCGACCGCGAGGGCCGCGAGCAAGACGAGGCGGCGTGCGCTCACTTCCGCAGGTCGCCCGGCGCCTCGCCGGCGCTGCGCGCGCGGCCTTGCTCCTCCGCCCGCCGCAGCTCGTCGGGCTGCTCCTCGAGGTCCTTGCGGGCGCGCTCGGCGTCCTCCTCGACGTGCCCTCGCTTCACCGTCTCCTCGACGCCGGCGCGATAGTGCTGGTCGGCGCTGCGGCTCCCCTCGCCCTCGTTCTCGCCTGCAGGGTTGCGGTCGTTCTCGGACATGACGGGAAGGTGCCCATGCGCGCCGGGGCGGGCAACGCGGTCACCGTCCGCGCGTGCGCCGCCCGCGCAGCACCACCTGGTACTCGCGCACCTCGACGCCGGGCAGCGCCTCGAGCTTCTTCACCTCGAGCGCGCGCCACGGGACGTCGCTGATCTCGCCCGAGTCCTCGTCCACGAAGTGATGGTGGGGCGCGGTGTTCGGGTCGAACACGACCTTCCCCTCGGCGATGACGAGCGAGCGCAGCAGGCCCTTCTTCACGAGGAGGTTGAGCGTGTTGTAGACGGTCGCGCGCGACACGAGCGGCGTCTTCGCGCGCACCTCGTCGAACACGCGGTCGGCGGACGGGTGCGTCGTGGCGTGGAGGACGTACGCCGCCACCGCCAGCCGCTGGGGCGACGGCTGGATCCCGTGGTCCGAGAGCGTGCGCGCGAGCGCGTCGCGGCTCATGCGCTTGGTGTTAGGCGTATCGGGCGGTGCTTTCAAGGGAGGTGCGCCCGTGGCGCGCGGGCCCAAGAGGGCCCTTCACCCGCCCCCGCCGCGCGGATTAGACAGTGTCTAACCCCCGTCGCATCGTTCACCCGTAGACCGTCGTCGAGGAGATGCACATGGCCAAGCTCAGTGGATCGAAGACGCACCAGAACCTCAAGGACGCCTTCGCCGGCGAGTCGCAGGCGAACCGCCGCTACCTGTACTTCGCGAAGGTCGCCGACGTGGAGGGCTACCCCGAGATCGCCTCGAACTTCCGCGAGACGGCCGAGGGCGAGACCGGCCACGCGCACGGTCACCTCGATTACCTGAAGGAGGTCGGCGATCCCGCCACCGGCCTTCCGCTCGGAGACACCAGCACGAACCTCAAGGCGTCCATCGCCGGCGAGACGCACGAGTACACAGACATGTACCCGGGCATGGCGAAGACGGCGCGCGAGGAGGGCTTCGCCGAGGTCGCGGACTGGTTCGAGACGCTCGCCAAGGCGGAGAAGTCGCACGCCGGGCGCTTCACGAAGATGCTCGGCCTGGTCTCGTGAGGCGGGACGCGCGATGAGCGGACCGAGCGAGGGAGGGAGCGCGGGGAGCGCGCGGATCTCGTACCAGCCGACGCCGGGGCTGTCCTACGATCCCAGCGAGGAGAAGTACTGGGACGCGAGCGGCCTCGAGCAGGAGGTGCGGCGCGCCTTCGAGATCTGTCACGGCTGCCGCATGTGCTTCAAGTACTGCGACAGCTTCCCCACGCTCTTCTCCCTCCTCGACGAGCGTTATGACGGCGACGTCCACCGCCTCGAGGCGGGCGACGTGCAGCGCGTGATGGACGGCTGCTTCCAGTGCAAGCTGTGCGAGGTGCAGTGCCCCTACACGCCGCGCGACGGCCACGAGTTCCAGCTCGACTTCCCGGCGCTCGTGCACCGCCACGACGCGGTGGCGCTGAAGGCGCGCGGCAAGACGCTGCGCGAGCGGATGCTCGGCGATCCGGACGGCTCGGGGAAGGCGGCGCGCGCCTCGCTCGGCCTCGCCAATGTTGCGAACCGCTCGCGGCCGCTGCGCGTGCTCATGGAGAAGACGATCGGCGTGCACCGCGACAAGCTCCTCCCCGACTTCGCGCGCGAGCCGTTCGACGTCTGGGCCGAGAAGCAGGGCCACGTGCGCCCGGATCCCGGCGGCGAGGTGGTGCTCTTCCAGACCTGCTTCGTGCAGCACAACGAGCCGCAGATCGGGAAGGACGTGCTCGAGGTGCTCGCGGCGTGCGGCGTCGACGCGCGCGTCGTGAAGGGGCTCGTCTGCTGCGGGATGCCGGCGTGGGAGCACGGCGACGTCGAGGCGCTCCGGAAACAGGCGCACACCGACCTCGACCTCCTCACGCCGCACGTCGAGCGCGGCGCGAAGATCCTCGTGATCAACCCGACCTGCTCGATGATGATGCGGCGCGAGTGGCCGCACCTCCTCGAGGGCGAGGACCGCGCGCGCGCGCAGCGCCTCGCCGTCGCGGTGCGGGACCCGTCGGAGTTCCTCTGGTCCATCCGCGAGGAGCCGCGCTTCGTGAAGGCGTTCCGGAGCGTGCCGCCGGGCGGGAAGGTCGCCTACCACGCGCCCTGCCACCTCCGGGCGCAGGGCATCGGCTTCAAGGGCCGCGACCTCCTCCGCCGCATCCCGGGCGTCACCGTCGCCGCGACCGTCCTCGAGTGCTGCGGGCACGACGGCACCTACGCCATGACGGTGGAGGGCTTCGGACCCTCGCAGCGCGTCGGCAAGAAGGCCTTCGACGGCATGAAGGCGGCGGGCGCGCAGGTGTGGGCCACCGACTGTCCGCTCGCGGCGCTCCAGTTCCAGCAGCACGCGGGGAAGAAGCCGTTCCACCCGCTCGCGATCCTGGCGCGCGCCACGCGCCCGGACGGCTTCGAGGACCTCGAGGAGACGCCATGAGCAAGGTCCAGCGCTCGGAGATCCTGCGCCTCGACGAGTACGACGCCCGCCGCGCCGAGATCCGGGCGCGGGTGATGGAGGCGAAGCGGCTGCGCCGCGTCCACGTCGGCCCGCTGACCTTCCTCTTCGAGAACGCCGAGACGGTGCGCTACCAGGTGCACGAGATGGCGCGCGCCGAGCGGCTCTACCGAGACGACGAGCTCCAGCACGAGCTCGACACCTACAACGAGCTCATCGGCGGCCCGGGGGAGCTCGGCTGCTCGCTCCTCATCGAGCTCACCGATCCGGCCGAGCGCGACGCGAAGCTGCGGGCCTGGCGCGGCCTGCCGGCGCACCTCTACGCGAAGCTCGCCGACGGCCGCCGGGTGCGGCCGCTCTTCGACGCGCGGCAGGTGGGCGACGACCGGCTCTCGTCGGTGCAGTACCTCAGGTTCCCGGTGGGGCCGGACGCGCCCGTCGCGCTGGGGTGCGACCTCCCGGAGCTGTCGATCGAGACGCCGCTCGGCGTCGAGCAGCGGGCGGCGCTGCAGCAAGATCTCGGCGCGGCAGGCTGAGGCGACGCGGCACCCCCGCCTGCCGCGGCCAGCGCGGTGTCGTCAGTGCGCTACCGGAGCGCCCAGCTGGATGTGCGCGGTGGCGACGTTGTAGGCGTACGTCTCCTTCGTGTACTCGCCCGAGCACAGGATGAAGGTGAAGTTGCAGACACCGCCTTCCGGGGATGCGCTGGGCGTGAAGGTGATGAGCTGGCCCGACAAGATGCCCATGCTGCCCGGGGTGGCGAGGATCGAAGGCGTGACGGTGCCCTCGCAGTCCGGCAGGAAAGCCACCCAGACCTGCTCGCCGTCCGCATCGGAGGCGTCGACCACGATACTGACCGGCACGCCCACGTCGGGGTCGACGTTGCCGGGCGTCGAGATGCTGATCTTCGTCGCGACCGGGGCGTTGCTGAACGCGATCTCCGTCACCGACGCCTCACCCACCGGCAGGACCGTGATCGTGAAGGAGAGGGCGGCCTTGTTACCCTGCGCGTCCGTCACGGTGATGGTCAGGTTCGAGAGGACCGGCGCCGAGGTGGTGGTCGGGGTCTGGAAGTCCGTCCTGGCGCTCGCTGGGGCGCTGAACGTGCCGTTGTGTTCGGCGTTCGTCCAGGAGTAGGTGAGGGTCGAGGCGTCGGAGCTCGGCCCTTCCGTCGCGATGACCGTCAGCGGAACCACCTCGCCCGACTTCACGGTGAGACCATTGGCGGCCGTGACGGACTTGATGAAGGGCGGCCACTCGTCCATCACGATCTTGGACGCGTCGGTCTGCTCGAGCGTGAGGATCACGTCTGGCGTACCGCTTCCGCTGATCGTGATGTCGGTCTTGCCGCCCTCGAACAGCATGTTCCCGTTCACGTCGAAGGCCTCGGCCACGATCTCGCGGCCGGGGCCAGCCGGGACGCCCACGAACGCGAACGAGAACTTCCCGTTCGCGTCCACGACGGCGTCCCGCACCACGTCTGCGAGATCGTGCGCGTGAGCCTTGAGAGTGAGCGTGACCTTCGTGACGCTCTTCGACGTGGCGACCACGTTCGGGGTGAGCGCGCGCATGCTTCCCGCCACCCGGACCGAGCCCGAGCCCTGGGACTGCTGGGAACCGCCACACGCGGTGAGCGCCGCCGCGAGCAGGACCACCGCCACCTGGTACCTCGTGCCGTGCATTGCGTCCCCCGCGTCGATCTCGCACACCGCCCGCAGCGCGGCCTCGTGTGCGCGACCCGGGTCATGACGCGCTTCGCCACGGAGCGCGTCAACGCCCGATTTCACGCGACGGGTAAGCGCGGGACACGGAAACCGACGCGATCGCACGAGCGGCTTGCGCCCAAGGAGGGAGGGCCTCGCCCCCGCCGCCTTCCACGAGAGGCGGGGCATAGGATGCCAGCGTGCCCACGGAGCCGCGTTCGGGTACACCCCACCGATGGTGAGCGTCTTCGACCTGTTCAAGATCGGCATCGGCCCGTCGTCGTCGCACACGGTCGGGCCGATGCGCGCGGCACGCCTCTTCGCGGACGGGCTCCGGACCTGTGGCGCGCTGCCGCGGGTCTCGGCGCTGCGGGCGACGCTGCACGGCTCGCTCGGCGCGACCGGGCGCGGGCACGGCAGCGACAAGGCGGTGGTGCTGGGGCTCCTCGGCGAGACGCCGGAGGAGGTGGACGTCGCGACCATCGCCGAAAAGGTCGCGCGGGTGCGCGAGCGGGGCGAGCTCGCGCTCCTCGGCGAGCACACCGCCGGCTTCCGCCTCTCGGAGGACCTCCTCTTCGATCGCGAGCCGCTCCCGTTCCACCCGAACGCGATGCGCTTCACCGCGCTCGACGCTGCCGGGGGGGTGCTCGCCTCGCGCGTCTGGTATTCCGTCGGTGGCGGCTTCGTCGTCGACGACGCGGCGCGCGCAACCGGGACCGCGGCGGCGGCGCCCATCGTGCCCTACGCGTTCACCACCGGTCAGGAGCTCCTCGCCGTGTGCGAGGAGACCGGCCTCTCGATCTCCGGCGTCACGCTCGCGAACGAGCGCGCGCGGCGGCCGGACGCGGAGATCCGCGCCGGGCTCGACCGGCTCTGGGCCGAGATGCAGGCGTGCGTGCGGCGCGGCTGCGAGACGGAGGGCGTCCTCCCCGGCGGGCTGCGCGTGCCGCGGCGCGCGCCGCGGCTCTTCTCGCGGCTGCGCTCGTCCCCGGCGCCCGCCGACGCCGACCCGCTGCTCGTCCTCGACTGGGTGACGCTCTACGCGCTCGCCGTGAACGAGGAGAACGC
>JBJMQK010000020.1:0-6909 GCA_045802735.1 Anaeromyxobacteraceae bacterium
GGCGTCGCGCTTCGCCCGCGCCGATATCGCCTCGAGCCAGTTCGATCGCAACGTCGTGGGGCTCCGGATGTCGTGGGAGCTCAGGCATCGCTAGGGAGATCACCGATGGAACGGACGTACACGCCACGTGAACTGCTCGCCGCCCTCCACCGCCGGCGCTGGCTCGCGCTCGTCGCCGGGGCGATCGTGCTCGTCGTCGGAGCCATCTTCGTCGTGGCGCTGCCCTCCGAGTACCGCGCCGAGTCGGTGATGCAGATCGAGCCGCACCAGCTCCCCGCCGACTTCATGCCGGCCGCCTACCACTCGTTCGAGGACCGCATGCGCACGCTGAAGCACGGCGTGCTCGCGCGCCCGGTCCTCGAGCGCGTGCTGCGCGAGACCGACTTCTACGGGGACTGGAAGAAGGACCCGGACGACGCCATCGAGCGCCTGCGCCGCAGCGTCGACGTGCGGCTCGAGGGCGAGGTGGCCGGCGGCCCGCCGTCCTTGCTCTTCGTCGTCGAGGTGCGCGGCTCCGACCGCGAGAAGGTGGCGAAGGCCGCCGACATCATCCCGCGCGCCTACGCCGAGATGACGCGCGGAGTGCTCGCCACGCAGGCGCGGAACGTGCGCGACACGCTCTCGAAGCAGCTCGAGGAGATGAGCCGCGAGCTCGCCCGGCACGAGGAGAAGCTCGTCGCCTTCAAGACCGAGCACGCGACCGAGACGCCCGACGCCGCCGAGAACAACATCCGCTCGCTCGCGGCCCTGAACGGGCAGATCGACATGCGCCTCGCGGCCATCGCCGACGCCCGCCGCCGCCGCAACGCGGCGCTGGCGAGCTACCCCGAGCAGTTCAGCGAGACCGGCCTCGCCGTGGCGAGCACCGAGGACGCGCGGCGCCGCCTCGAGGCCGCGAAGGCGGCGTACGGGCCGGAGCACCCCGACGTGAGGAAGTACGAGCGGGCGCTCGCGGCGGCGATCGAGCGCAACGACGAGGGGCTGAAGCGCTACAAGAGCGAGCGCCTCGACGGCCAGCTCGCGCGGCTCGACGCCGAGGTGAAGGAGCAGGAGGGCATCATCCAAGCGCTGCAGAAGGAGAGCGCGAAGTACCAGAAGCGCCTCGACGAGGCGCCGCGCTGGGGCGAGCAGTACCGCGTGATGTCGCGCGAGTACGACGCGGTCCGCGCGAAGTACACGACGACGCTCGCCCGCGCCGCCGACGCGCAGGCCGCGGAGTCGCTGCTCGCCGCCGACGCGCCGAACCTGTTCCGCGTGGTGCAGAGCGCGCACCCGCCGTCGCGGCCGGCCGGCCCCGACCGCCTGAAGCTCCTGCTCGTCGCGCTCTGCGCCGCCCTGGGCGCGGGCCTGCTCACCGCCGCCGCCGCCGAGTACTTCGACACCTCGCTGCGCGGTGCGCAGGACGCGAGCGCCTTCGGCGTGCCCGTGCTCGCCGCCATCCCCCGCATCGGACCGCGCCGCGCCGGCGCCCAGCGCTGAAGAGAG
The DNA here is from genome assembly GCA_045802735.1 of Anaeromyxobacteraceae bacterium. Lineage (GTDB taxonomy): Bacteria > Myxococcota > Myxococcia > Myxococcales > Anaeromyxobacteraceae > Anaeromyxobacter_A. The sequence goes on from JBJMQK010000020.1 coordinate 1,486, forward strand.
AGGAGCCACGCACATGTCCGTTCCCGCCGAGACCCTGGGGGCCTTCCCCCATCCCGCAGAGGCGACGCCCGCCACCCTCGCCGCGCCCGAGTCGCTCGCGGCCGAGCAGTTCCGGCTGCTGCTCGCGCGCGTCGACCGCGCCGCCTCCGCGCGGCCGCTGCGCACGCTCGCGGTGACCTCCGGCGGGCGCGGCGAGGGGCGCCGCACGACGTCCCTCAACCTCGCCTACGCCGCCGCGCGCGACGGCCGCGAGGTGGTCCTCGTGGAGTGCGACCTGCGCCGCCCGAAGCTCGCCGCGCTGCTCGACCTCGCGCCGCGCCCCGGCCTCGCCGAGGTGGTGGAGGGCAAGGCCGAGCTGGCGCAGGCGCTCACCCGCGTGAACGGCCTCTCGGTGATCTGCGCCGGCGAGGCGCGCGACCCGGGCTCCGTGCTGCGCAGCCCGCGCCTCGGCGCGACGCTCGACGCGCTGCGCTCCTCGTTCCCGCTCGTCGTCTTCGACGCGCCGCCGGCGCTCGCCTTCGCCGACGCGAGCCGGCTCGCCGCCGCCTGCGACGGCGTGCTCCTCGTCGTCCGCGCCGGCGCGACGCCGCGCGAGGTGGTGCGCATGGCCGTGGATTCACTCGCGGAGAAGGTGGTGGGGATCGTGCTGAACGGCGTCGAGGACGCCGGCTACGCGCGCTACCTGCGCAACGACGCGATCGCGACGTAGGGCAGGCCACGTCCCCGGCGGGACGCGGAGCGTGCCAAGGGTGCGGGGCGGGCCGGTTCTTCGGGAGAGGTGGGTACCTTGGTTCGCGTCTTCAATCACTGGTTCTCGGGCCGCAAGGCGGCGTTCTTCGTCGCCGAGGAGACGGCGCTCGTGCTCGCGCTCCTCGCGGGCATGTCGCTCGGACCGGTGGTCCACCCGCTCGTCACGAAGGACCACGGCCTCGGCGCGGCGGTGCTGCGCGCGACCATCGCCGCGCTCGCCTTCGCCGGGGCGCTCTACTTCGGCGACCTCTACGACCTCCGCTCCGCCGCGCGCGACCGCAACGACGGCCGGCGCCTCCTGCGCGCGCTCGGCGTCGCGGTGGTGACGCTCGCGATCGCCTACCTCGTCCTGCCGCTGCTCCTGCCGATGGGCTGGATCCCGCGGCGGTCGCTCGTCTTCGCCGCGGCCGGTGGCGCGCTCGCCGTGATCACGGTGCGCGCGGCGTTGCCGGCGATGGTGGGCGCGCCGACGCGGGTGCTCATCCTCGGCACCGGCGCGCGCGCGCGCACCCTCGCCGCGGACGTCGAGTCGGAGGCGGACGCACCGTACGACATCGTCGGGTTCAACGAGGCGACGACCACCCCCGCGAAGAACGCGATGGCGAACGCCATGGCCGTGGGGTCCGCGGCGCCGGTGCCGTTCGTCGGGACCGTGGACCAGATGGCGAAGCGGCTCCGCGCCGAGGTCGTCGTGGTGGCGCTCGAGGACCGGCGCGCCTCGCTGCCGGTGGACGCGCTCCTCGCCTGCCGCACCCGCGGCATCCAGGTGATGAGCGACGTCGCGTTCGCGGAGGCGACGCTGAAGCGCATCCCGCTCGAGCTGCTCCGGCCGAGCGCGCTCATCTTCGACGAGGGGTTCCGCGCGAGCCCGGTGACGCGCGCGGTGAAGCGCGCGCTCGACGTGGCGGTGTCGCTCGGGCTCCTCGTCTTCGCCTCGCCGCTCATGCTCTTCGCGGCGGTCGCGATCGCGCTCTCGGACGGGCTGCCGATCCTCTACTCGCAGGAGCGCACCGGCCGCGAGGGCGAGGCGTACCGCGTGTGGAAGTTCCGCTCCATGCGCCGCGACGCCGAGCGCGCGGGCGCGGTGTGGGCGACGGAGAAGGACCCGCGCGTCCTCCCCGTGGGCCGCTTCCTCCGCATGAGCCGCATCGACGAGCTGCCGCAGCTCTGGAACGTGCTGCGCGGCGAGATGAGCCTCGTCGGCCCCCGCCCCGAGCGCCCGGTCTTCATCGAGGAGCTGAAGAAGCGATACCCGCTCTTCGCGCTCCGCGAGCTCGTGAAGCCTGGGCTCACCGGGTGGGCGCAGCTCAAGTACGGCTACGGCTCGACCATGGAGCAGCAGGCGAAGAAGCTCGAGTTCGACCTGTACTACATCAAGAACACCTCGCTCTTCCTCGACCTCGTGTGCCTCTTCCACACGGCGAAGATCGTCCTCACGGGGCGGGGGGCGAAGTGATCCCCGCGCCCCAGCGCGCGGCGCCGGCGCTCGTGGTTGCACCGCCGCTGCGGGTGGCGGCGGTGGGCGGTGGCACGGGGGTGCCCCGCGTCCTGGCGGGCCTCGCGGCGGCGGCGCGCGATCCGGCGCGCGGCCTCGGCGGGCCGGTGCTCGGCCCGCGCGGTGCGCCGCGGCGGGCGCTCGAGGTGACGGCGGTCGTCGCGACGAGCGACGACGGCGGCTCGTCCGGCGAGCTCCGCCGGCGCTACGGCGTGCCGTCGCCGGGCGACATCCGGAACTGCCTCGTCGCGCTCTCTGCCGGGCCCGGGCCGCTCGCGGCGCTGTTCCAGCACCGCTTCGAGGGCGAGGGATTCCTCGCCGGCCACACCGTCGGCAACGTCGTCCTCACCGCGCTCGCGCAGCAGCTCGGCGACTTCTCGCTCGCGGTCCGCGCGGCGGGCCAGCTCCTCGGCGTGCGCGGCGCGGTGGTGCCAGCGACCGAGCGCTCGGTGGAGCTCGTCGCGACGCTCGACGACGGCCGCGTCATCCGCGGCGAGAGCGCCATCGCCGCGGCGCGCGGCACGGTGGGCCGCCTCGCGCTCGACGGCCCGGCGCCCGCCCCGCCCGAGGCGCTCGCCGCGGTGCGGGGCGCGGACCTCGTCGTGCTCGGTCCGGGGAGCCTCTACTCGAGCGTCATCGCCGCGCTCCTCGTCGACGGGATGGCCGACGCGCTCGCGTCCTGCCGGGGCGTGCGTGTGCTCGTGGTGAACCTCTTTACCCAGCCCGGCGAAACCGACGGCTACGGCGCGGCGGATCACGTCCGCGCGATCGAGCGCCACCTGGGGCGCGTCGTGGACGTCGCCTTGCTGCACGCTGCTCCGGCGCCGCCCCGTCTGGTCGAGAGCTACGCGGCACAGGAGTCGCATCCGGTCCGCCTCGACCGCGACGCGCTCGAGGCGATGGGCGTCGTCGTGGCGGAGGCGGACCTGCTCGCGCCGGGAGGCGACACGGCGCGGCACGATCCGGGACGGCTGGCTGCCGCGCTGCTGGGGCTCGCGCGCTGAAGGGTGGGCGATCTCGCCCGGGGGGATGCACGACGTGTGCGGCATCGTGGGGTACATCGGCGGGCGTGAGGCGGCTCCCTTCCTCGTCGAGGGGCTCCGGCGCCTCGAGTACCGCGGCTACGACAGCGCCGGCGCGGCGTTCCTCGTCGGGGATCGCGTGGTCATCAACAAGGCGCTCGGCCGCGTGTCGGCGCTCGCCGGGGCGCTGCTCGGCGCGGGCGCCGGCGCCACCACGGGCATCGGCCACACCCGCTGGGCGACGCACGGCCGCCCGTCGGATCGCAACGCGCACCCGCACGGCGACTGCCAGGGGCGCCTCGCGGTGGTGCACAACGGGATCGTCGAGAACTACCGCCAGCTGAAGGCCGAGCTCGCCGCGGCGGGGCACCGCTTCGGCTCCGAGACGGACACCGAGGTCCTCGCGCACCTCGTCGAGTCGGAGCGGCGCGGCGACGGGCTGCACAACGCCGTGCGGCGCGCGCTCCGGCGGGTCGAGGGCACCTTCGCGGTGGCGGTGCTCTCGGTGGACGACCCCGACCTCCTCGTCGCGGCGCGGCACGGCTCGCCGCTCATCGTCGGGGAGGGCGACGGCGAGCGGCTCCTCGCGAGCGACATCCCGGCGCTCCTGCCCTTCACGCGCGACCAGCTCGTCCTCGACGACGGCGAGGTCGCGGTGATCACCCGCTCCGGCGCCGAGCTCATGCGCCTCGGCGATGGCGCGCGCTCGACGCGGCGCGCGACGCGCGTCGAGTGGGATCTCGCCACCGCCGAGAAGGGCGGGCACCCGCACTTCATGCTGAAGGAGATCCTCGAGCAGCCGCGGGCGCTCGGGGACACGCTCGCCGGCCGCGTCGAGAACGGCCTGCCGCGGCTCGACGAGCTCGCCCTCACGCCCGCCGCGGCGCGGGCGCTCGACCACGTCGAGCTCGTCGCCTGCGGCACGAGCTGGCACGCGGGCCTCGTCGGCAAGCGCTACCTCGAGGCGTTCGCGGGGCTCCGCGCCTCGGCCGAGATCGCGAGCGAGTACCGCTACCGCCCACCGCTCGGTGCCGTGCGCGACGGCGCCGCGCGCGCCCTCGTCGTCGCCATCAGCCAGTCCGGCGAGACCGCCGACACGCTCGCGGCGATGCGCGGCGCGGCGGAGGAGGGCGCGCGGCCGCTGGCGGTCGTGAACGTGGTCGGGAGCTCGATCGCACGCGACGCCGACGCCGTGCTCTACACGCGCGCCGGCCCCGAGATCTCGGTCGCGTCCACGAAGGCCTTCTCGACCCAGGTGGCGAGCCTCTTCCTGCTCGCGGTCCACCTCGGCCGGCTCCGCGGCGCGCTCGCCGACGCGCGGGCGCGGGCGCTCGTGGCCGCCCTCGCGCGCGTGCCGCAGGACCTCGAGGCGCTCCTCCCGGCTGCGGCGGCCCAGGCGAAGGCGCTCGCGCCGCGGCTCGCGGAGAAGGGCGGCGCCCTCTACCTCGGCCGCGGCTACGGCTACCCGCTCGCGCTCGAGGGCGCGCTCAAGATGAAGGAGATCACCTATCTCCACGCCGAGGGTTACCCGGCCGGCGAGATGAAGCACGGGCCGATCGCGCTCGTCGGCCCGGACACGGCCGTCGTCGCCGTCGCGCCCGACGACCGGCTGCGCGCGAAGGTCCTCGGGAACCTCGAGGAGGTGAAGGCGCGCGACGGGTTCGTGGTCGCCGTCGGGACGGAGGGTGACGGCGAGCTCGCCGCGCTCGCCGACGCGGTGTTCTGGCTGCCGCCCGCCGACGAGGCCGTCCAGCCGCTCCTCGCCGCCGCGCCGCTCCAGCTGCTCGCCTACGAGGTGTCGGTGGCGCTCGGCCGCGACGTCGACCAGCCGCGCAACCTCGCGAAGTCCGTCACCGTCGAGTAGCCCCGCCCCTGCGTGCGCAAGCCCTTGGAAGGGCTCGCGCTGGCGCTCGGGCCGCAAGGAGCAGCGCACGGAAGGCCCAACCCGCAAGGGAGGGCGCGTGGGAGGATGCCGACGTGATCGTGGGCGTCGGTGTGGACGTGGTCGATGTCGCCCGGCTCGCTGCCGCGCTCGAGCGGACGCCGTCGCTCCGGGACCGGCTGTTCACCGCTGAGGAGCAGCAGCTGACGAGGATCGAGTCGCTCGCCGGCCGCTTCGCGGCGAAGGAGGCGGTGGCCAAGGTCCTGGGTGCGCCG
>JBJMQK010000199.1:0-2852 GCA_045802735.1 Anaeromyxobacteraceae bacterium
CAAGGGGGTGCGCCTCGTGAGCTACGCCTCGTTCTGGATCCGGTCGTCGATCCGCACGTATCTCGCGCGCTCCAGCTCCCTCGTCCGCGCTAAGCCCGGCGACTCCAGCTCCGGCGACGTCTCGCTCGACGCCCGTGTCGAGGACGGCGGCGTCCGCCTCGAGGAGCTGGCGGCCGGCGAGGAGACGGCCGAGATCGGGCTCTCCCGCGCGCAGGAGGAGGCGGCGTTGCGCCACCGCGTCGCGGAGGTGCTCGGGCGGCTCGACCAGCGCGAGCGGTTCCTCGCCGAGCGGATCATGGACGATGCGCCGATGTCGCTGCGCGACGTCGGCGCGCTGTTCGGGTGCAGCCCGCAACGCGTCCAGCAGATCAAGAACCGCACGCAGCGGAAGCTCCGGGACCACCTCATGGCGGCGGCCGGCGGGGTTTGATCGCGGCGTCGCTGCCGCCGCCATGAGAGAGATCCGGCGCCTGTCGGCGCCTCACCCCGGGGGGAGAAACTCTCTCCCCGAGACCCCTCATCGCGTGCGCACCCGCGAGGCGCTTCCCTGCGCGGGCGGGACCGACACGGGCCGCAGCGGATCCGGCGCGCCGACCGCACGGTGGGGCATGCGCTCCACCGTTCGCCTCGCCACCTTGCTCGCCGCCGCGCTCGCGGCGCACCCTCGGGGGGCCGCCGCCCAGCCGGCGCCCGCGCCGTTCACGCTCGTGGTGGACGCCCAGGACGCGAACGCGCTCCCGCTCGACCCGATGTGGGGCTGGCAGCAGACGCACGCCGGCGAGCCGCCGGACCCGGACGTGCTGTGCTTCCAGTCGTGCGACGACTTCTCCTGCTGCTCGAGCGATCCCGTCACCTTCGACGTGGCGGTGCTCCCGAACGACGCCATCTGCAGCCTCGGCGCGGAGCACGACATCCACGGTCACGCGAACTGGCGCGCCGCGACCTACCGCGGGCGCCTCGACTTCACCGAGCTGTCGAGCGACTTCGACTACAACTTCACGCTCGTGCCGCGCGATCGGCGCGGCCTCGTCTCCGCCGACGGCGCGCCCATCGAGACGATCGGCGTCGAGTTCGACGGCCGCGAGACCGCGTTCCACTTCACGACGCCCTGGTGGCTCGAGTGGAACGCTGCGGTCGCCGCGGGCGGCACGGCGGCGCGCGACCTGATCGCCGCGCTCCCGGGCGAGAACGGCGCCGTCACCGGCCTCCTCGGCCTCGACTGCGAGCACGCCTGCGCGACCGAGCTCCACCCTGCGTACGGCTTCGTCGTCCACGGTCGCGACCTCCCCGACGACGACGTCTGGCCGCTCTTCGCGCGCAACTGGGGGAACGAGGGCTTCTGCAGCCACCTCCAGCACGAGCTCGCGACGTCCGTCGTGACGGTGCGCATCCCCTGGCGGCAGGGCGCGACCGCGGTCACGGTGAAGGGCGGGCCCGCCGGCACGCAGTTCCGCGCGAACCTGCCGGCGCCCGGGTCGACGGTGCGCATCACGGCCGTGCCGGGCGACGGCGTGTACGTGGCGCTCCCGGTCCGCTCCGCGCTCGGGCTCGCGCCGCCGCGCATCCACGGCGAGGTGCACCTCTCCTGGAACGGCGGCGCGTTGGCCGGCGCGGCGCCGGCGGGCGCGGGCGCGGCGTCCGGGGTGCGCGCCGCAGCGCTCGAGCCGCCCGAGGCGGAGGAGCTGCTCGGCGAGGTCTACGACGCGCTCCCGGACGCGGTGCGCTCGGCGATCTTCCAGGCGCTGGGCAGCGTCCCCGCGCCGGACATCATCCCGGTGCCGTTCGTGGCCGCCGAGGCGGCCGCGGCGCCGCGGCCGGGCCGCGGAGGCGCGCCCGCCACGCGGCAGCGCGCCGCGCCGGAGAAGGAGGCGCAGGACGTGCTCCAGGCGATGGCGCTCTGCGACGCCCTCGGCGGCGCGGTCCCCGGGTTCCCGGCCGCGTTCTGCGCGCCGGTGCCGCCGCGGGAAGAGCGGGATGACGACCGCGGTCACGGCCGCGACGTCCGCGGGCACGGCGGCGACGCGCGCGGGCACGGCCGCGGCGCGCGCGGGCACGGAGACGGTTCGCGCTAAGCGGAGCGAACGGCCGCGCCTTCTCCTCCGGCCCGGACGCGCGCTCGACGACGGCCCGCGCGGCCTGCTCTCAATGCGAACACTGGCGGCGCATGTGCCTCATCAGACGGCTGAAGGCGCCGTCGACGCTGCGTTCCACGTGCTCCGACGGATCGGACCCGTACCGGGACCGGCGCGGGCATGGACGCGAGGCTTTGGCGGGCGGGCGTCGACGCGCGATGGAGACGGCGTCCGCCGGCGCGCGGCGATCGTGAGGCGGTGGCCGCACGCGGGCGGCCGCGCAGGGTGATCGGCTCACCTTCGCGTGGGGTGCATGGCTGCTCGGGCCCGCGGGGAGCACACGATGGGGGCCGGGGTCCTGACGGCGCGGCGGAGCCGGTTGGCTGGATGAACCACGCGACGGACGACGGCCAGCCGGGCAACGATTGGCCGGAGCGGCGCAGCCCGAGCCGCTCTGCGGGCTTCCTGGGTGCAAACTATATTTGATACGCATTTACGCGAATGAGTGCTTGACGCCACGTAGTCGCAAATAGTGCTGGCATTCGCGACCGCCCTCAGAAGCCCGCTCTCGCAGCGTAAGCGGCTCGCAGACGCGCGTACGGGGGCGGCGCACCCACTCATGACGACGGCCCTGCGATCGCGCGAGCGGTCGCGATTGCGCGCGTTCCACGGAGGCGCGAAAACCAGTGAGACAATCGTCGCATGCACGAGACCCGCGACCTCACGAAGCGCCTCGCCGAGCTGCTCTCCCGGGAGCACGGCGCCCTCGCCGACTTCCTC
>JBJMQK010000127.1:0-7359 GCA_045802735.1 Anaeromyxobacteraceae bacterium
GGCGACGAGCGTGCCGATGGCGCTGCGGGTGGACTCCCACTCGCGCGACTCGACCTTCGCGGACGTCACGGACTCGGGCGGCGGGACGAAGGACTTCCCGGCCTTGATCATGGTCCCGATCTGGCCGGCCTTGATCCCGACGAGCACGGCGATGACGAGGACGAGGGCGACGATCGAAAAAGCCCACGCTTTGGTCTTGGTCTTCATGGGGTCGAGCAGTCGATGAACCGCGGGATTTATCGCGGCCAGGCGGATCGCGCTCGCTCAACGCGCGCGGACGCCCCGCGCGCGACGTCGCCGCCACCTGGCCGCGGCGGGCGCGGAATACTAACTGGTATCCGTGAAGAGGACGTGCACCGTCGCGGTCCAGGGCGCCACGATCGCGCTCGACGACGCCGGCGACGGCCCGGCGGTGCTGCTCCTGCACGGCTACCCGGCGACGCGCCGCCTGTGGGCGCGGGTCGCGCCCGCGCTCGTCGACGCCGGCCATCGCGTCCTCGCCCCGGACCTCGTGGGCTACGGCGAGTCCGACGCCGCGCCCGGCGTCCGCCTCGACATGGCGAGCCAGGCGCGCTGGCTTTTCGGCCTCCTCGATGCGCTCGGCGTCGGGCGCGCGGTCGTCGTCGCGCACGACGTCGGCTCGGCCGCCGCGCAGATCATGGTGGCGACCGCGCCCGAGCGCGTGCGCGCCCTCGCGGTGCTCGACGGCGTGTACGGCGGCGAGTGGGCGATGGAGGCCATCGCCAGCATCCAGGCGTGGGATCCCGCCGACGCGCGCCGGCTCGCGCCCGTGCTCGTGCGGCGCCTCGCGCGGGGGACCGCGCTGCGCGAGATCCTCGCCGCGTACGAGGGCGAGGCGGGCGGGCTGCGCCTCATCCGCGCCGCGCGCGACCTCGATCCACGCCAGACGGAGCACCTCGGCGAGGCGCTCCGGAGAAGTGGCGTCCCGGCGCTCGTCCTCTGGGGAGAGCGCGACGCCTTCCTCCCGATCGACACGGTGGCGCGGCCGCTCGCGGCGCTGCTCGGGGCGGCGCTCGTGCTGCTCCCCGGTGGCCACTTCACGCCGGTCGATTGCCCGGCGGAGGTGGCGAGCGCGCTGCGGGACTTCCTCGCGGGGCTGACCTAGCTCCTCCGCGACGCCGCCGAGCAGACCACCGCGACCATCCGCGCAGTCGTGCTCCCCACCCCGCGGAAGAGGTGCGTGATCGGCGCACACCTTTCGCGTGGGGAGCGTGGCGGCTCGGGTGCGCAGCCTCTTCGGCGCGACCGACCCGGACGGGTGAACTTACTCATCCTGGGATGAGTGCACGTTGCGTGAATACGTTACCGGGGGGTGGGCTCGGTCCCCGAACCCGACCCCTCCGGAACGGCACGAACGCAGGCGCTCTCACCGCCCCCGCGATTCCCTGCCGCTCCGCCGCGCCGCCCTTACCGTCAACCCGTGAACGACGTCGCCGCGGAGCCGCGCGCGCCCGCGCGCGCGAGGGACCCCTTCCGGACCGCGCTGCGCGTCCTCGCCGCAGCCGCGCTCGCGGCCGCGGCGTGGCTCGCGAAGGACGTCCTGCTCCTCGCGTTCTTCGCGGTGATCATCGCCATCGTCTTCTCGTTCCCGGTGAACCTCCTCGCGCGCGTCCTGCCCCGCGGGGTCGCGGTGCTGGTCGTGCTGCTCCTCGGCGCGGGCGCGGCGGCCGCGATCGGCGCGTTCGCCGCACCGACGCTCCGCGATCAGTTCGACGAGATGCGCGAGACCGCGCCGCGCGCGATCGAGCAGGGCCGCGCGTGGATCGAGCAGGCGCGCGCCAGCGTCGCGAAAGGCGGCGCCGCGCCACAGGGCAAGAGCTCACCGAGGCCGGGCGGCGCAGGCGGTGAGGCCGGCGGCGGAGGCGGGCAGGCCGACGGCCCCGGCGAAGGTGGCGAGCGCGGCGGCGGCGAGGCCATCACCCGCGCCGGCGTCCAGGGACTCAAGGCGCTCGTCGCGATCATCGGCGCGCTCACCGAGTCGGTGCTCGTCATCGTGCTCGCGGCCTTCCTCGTGCACGAGCCCGGCCTGTACCGCCGCGGCGTGCGCCGGCTCGTCCCGCGCGCGGCCGAGGCCACCTTCGACGAGCTGTGGTCGCGGCTGCGCGACGGGCTGCGGCGCTGGGTCGGCGGCATCACCGTGTCGATGGTCATCATGGGCGTCGTCGCCGCCCTCGGGCTCCTCGCCGCCGGGATCGAGAGCTGGCTCCTCCTCGGCGTCCTCACCTTCCTCGGCACCTTCGTCCCGTACCTCGGCGCGATCGCGAGCGCGGTGCCGGGCCTCCTCGTCGCGCTGGCGCAGTCGCCGCGCCACCTCCTCCTCGCGGCGGCGGTCTACCTCGGCGTGCACCTCGTGGAGGGCTACCTCGTGCAGCCGGTCATCATGCGGCGCGCGGTCGAGATCAAGCCGGCGCTGCTCCTCGTGGGCCAGTCGCTCTTCGGCGCCGTCTTCGGCCTCATGGGCGTCGTGGTGGCGACGCCGGCGCTCGTGTGCCTCCAGGTCGCGGTCGAGTACCTGTGGATCGAGCGGCGGCTCGGGAAGGAGCCTGCGTGATCGCGCTCTCCGACGAGGACCTCGCCGCGCTCGCGCGCGCGAAGCGCACGCTCGAGCACCCGAGCCTCGCGATCCGCCTCGCCGACAAGGTGGGCATGCCGCTGGAGGCGCTCCTGCGGCGGCTCCCCGCCGCCGCGCAGGAGAAGGTCGCCGACGGGACGCGGCGCGCGCTCGACACCGCGCTCGGCGTCGCCCTGAAGACGCTCGCCGGCAAGCCTCGCGCCGGTCCCTCCGACTGGCTCCACCGCGGGCTCGTGGTCGCGAGCGGCGCCGCGGGCGGCCTCGCCGGGATCGCCGGGCTCGTCGTCGAGCTGCCGGTCTCGCTCACGCTCATGCTGCGCTCGATCGCCGATCACGCCGCGGCGCAGGGCGAGGACCTCGGCCAGGTCTCCGCGCGGCTCGAGTGCCTCACCGTCTTCGCCTACGGCGGGCGCTCGCCGGACGACGACGCGGCGAGCTCGTCCTACTTCGCCGCGCGCGCCGCGCTCGGGCGCGCGGTGTCGCAGGCGGCGCAGTTCGTCGCCGAGCGCGGCGTCACCGAGGCGCTGGGCGAGAAGAGCGCGCCGGCGCTCGTGCAGCTCCTCGGCAAGGTCGCGCAGCGGCTCGGCGTCGCCGTCGGCGACAAGGCGGCGGCGCAGCTCGTGCCGCTCGTCGGGGCGGCGGGCGGCGCGGCGGTGAACGCGCTGTTCATGGCGCACTACCAGGACGCGGCCTGGGCGCACTTCACGGTGCGGCGTCTCGAGCGGGCGCACGGCGCCGACGCCGTTCGCGCGGCGTACGACCGCGTCGACGGCGGGGCCGCCGCCTAGCGTCGCAGCCGCAGCAGCGTCTCGCCGACGAGGTGCCGCGCGAACTGCTGCGCGATGCGCCCGCTGCGATCGCCCTTCGCGTGCGACCAGGCGACGGCGGCGTCCTCGGCGGCGGCGCTCCAGGGGAGGTCGGCACCGGCGGCGGCGGCGAGCTTCGCCACCCACTGCCGGGCGACCGCGACGTATTGGTCCATCGAGAAGGCGTGGAAGCCGACCCAGATGCCGAAGCGCCCGGAGAGCGAGATCTTCTCCTCGACCGCCTCGCCGTGGTGGATCTCGTTGTTCACCAGCAGCGCGCCGAGGTTGTCGGTCTCGAACTCGGGGAGCATGTGGCGCCGGTTCGAGGTGACGTAGATGAGCACGTTCTCCGGCGGCGCGTAGACGGAGCCGTCGAGCGCGCTCTTCAGCATCTTGTAGCTCGACTCCCCCACCTCGAACGAGACGTCGTCGGAGAAGACGACGAAGCGGTACGGCTCGCCGCGGATCGCGTCGACGATCGACGGCAGGTGGACGAGGTCGTCCTTCTCCACCTGCACGATGCGCAGGCCCTCCGCCGCGTGCGCCGCGAGGAGCGCGCGCACGAGCGACGACTTGCCGGTGCCGCGCGTGCCCCACAGGAGGACGTTGTTCGCGGGGAGCCGCGCCAGGAACTGGCGGGTGTTCGCCTCGACGACGCGCTTCTGCTCGTCGATGCCGAGGAGGTCGGCGAGCGCGAGGCCGTCGAGCGCCGGCACGGGCTCGAGGTGCCCGGCGAAGGAGTGGCGCTTCCAGTTGGCCGCGTGCGTCCGCGCCCAGTCGATGGGCGGGACGGGCTTCGGCAGGAGCAGCTCCAGCGAGGAGAGGACGCGCCGGAGCTGGTCCTGCAGTTCGGCGTCGACAGGCATGGCGGACGACGATAGCACCGCCGCCGCCCGCCGCCCGGCATCACATCGCGCGCCCGATCCCCTCGACCTTCTCGAGCAGCGCCCGCACCTCGGGCGTGGGCTCGCGCGAGCGATCGCCGCGCTTCTCGAGGCGGTGGAGCTGCGACAGCGCCTGCGCGAAGAGCAGGTTCGACGAGACGCCGCGCTGCTCGAGCAGGGCGTCGAGCTTGCGGATGCGGTCCTTCAGCTCCCGGAAGGTGTCGTTCATCGCGCGCTCCCCGCGGCCGCCGCGCGCGGCTTCGCCGCCCGCGCCTTCTTCGGCGCGCCATCGGCGCTCTTCACCGGCGGCGTCTTCTTGCCCACCGTCACGTGGAGGAAGCACTCGACGTCGATGAAGTCCTTCGCGCCGTGCGCCTTGAGCGTCTCGAGGAGCTGCGTCGAGAACGCCCGCAGGGAGGAGAAGGTGGCCCAGTTCGGCGTCTCGTCGTAGCGGATGTCGCAGCCGAGCCGGGCCGCGGCGTCGCACGCGGCCTTGGGCCGGAGGAAGACGTTGCGCTGCGGCTGCGCGACGAACGCGAAGAGTGTCGCGAACGCCCACTTCGAGCCCGACGCTCCGGGGAGCGCGAGCGCCGCCACGAAGAGCTTCTCGTAGCGGGCGCGCCCGGGCGCGGGGGCGGCGAGCACCTCGAACAGGGCCTCGAAGTAGGTGCGCGCGAGGTCCGGATCCGCGAGGGCCACGCCCAGCGCCTCGTCGTCGGCGACGGCGAAGGCGGCCACCTGCTTCACCGCCTTGAGCGCGCGCTTCGCGAGCTCCTTCACGCCGTCCTCGGCGAGGAGCTTCTCCCCGGCGCCGTCGCCGAGCGCGGCGGTCCACGCGTCGTGCGCCGCGCGCCAGCGCGAGGCGCGCTCGCCCTTGGCGTCGCCGAGCTGGACGAAGCGCGGATCCTCGAAGCCGCCGGGATAGGCCGCGAGGAACCCCGCGATGGCCTGGTCGTGCGTGAGCCACGTCGCGGCGAGCGCGTAGCGCCCGGACTTCGCGTCGAGGGAGAAGTCGGAGAGTCCTTCGAGCCAGGAGTTCGGGGCGACGCCGTCGGTGCGCAGGAGCGGGGTGGCGGCCGGCAGCCGGAGCTTCACCGCGAAGCGCTTGTCGCTCTCGGGGAAGAACACGTGAACGGCGTTCGGCTCGAGGGCGACCACCTTGCCCACGCCGAGCGTCGCATGCTGCACCAACATCCTATTCTGGAGTTCGGACATCCACCTTTGTACGCCGTCCCGCGCGCGGGGGATAGCCCCCACCTTGACGCACCCTTAGACGCCCCTCTGGGGGCGTGCTCTCGACTTTACCGAAAGTTTAGCGTACCTACCCCGTTCCGCTCCGACACGGGGCAGACCGGGCGGCCATGCGGCTGCTCGCGCACGAGAAGCTCAAAGAAAAGAGTTACAAGGTAATGGCTACTGGTTCCGTGAAGTGGTTCAACGACGCGAAGGGCTTCGGGTTCATCACGCAGGACAGCGGTGGCGAGGACGTCTTCTGCCACCACACCGCGATCCAGGCTGACGGCTTCCGCACGCTCGCCGAGGGTCAGAAGGTGGAGTTCGACGTGACGAAGGGTCCGAAGGGCCTGCAGGCGGCGAACGTCCGCCCCATCTAGCGAACCGCTTCCCCTGAAGCGCCGAAGCCCGGTCTCTCCAAGAGGCCGGGCTTCTTTCGTTCGGGCGGGGCTGCGGTAGATTCGGTCGCATGCCGTTCGCCACCGACGACCTCCGCATCAAGGGCATCCACGAGCTCGCGCCGCCCTCCCACCTCATCCGCGAGTTCCCGTGCACCGACAAGGCCGCCGCCGTCGTCCACGACGCGCGGCAGGCGATCCACCGCGTGCTGCACGGCATGGACGACCGGCTGGTGGTCGTCATCGGACCCTGCTCGATCCACGACGTGAAGGCGGCGAAGGAGTACGCGGGCCGCCTGCTCGCGGAGCGCAAGCGGCTCGCCCCCGACCTCGAGCTCGTGATGCGGGTCTACTTCGAGAAGCCGCGCACGACGGTCGGGTGGAAGGGCCTCATCAACGACCCGGCGCTCGACGGCTCGTTCGACATCAACCGCGGCCTGCGCCTCGCCCGCGAGCTCCTCCTCGACATCAACGAGACGGGGCTCCCCGCCGGCTGCGAGTACCTCGACATGATCACGCCGCAGTACATCGCGGACCTCGTCTCCTGGGGCGCGATCGGCGCGCGCACCACCGAGAGCCAGGTGCACCGCGAGCTCGCCTCGGGGCTCTCCTGCCCGGTGGGCTTCAAGAACGGCACCGACGGCAACGTCCGCATCGCCATCGACGCGGTGAAGGCGGCGCAGCAGTCGCACCATTTCCTGTCGGTGACGAAGGGCGGGCACTCCGCCATCGTGGCGACGAACGGCAACGAGGACTGCCACGTCATCCTGCGCGGCGGGAAGGCGCCGAACTACGACGCCCCGAGCGTGGACGCCGCCTGCGCCGAGATCGCGAAGGCCGGGCTGGCCCAGCGCCTCATGATCGACGCGAGCCACGCGAACAGCCAGAAGAAGCCCGAGAACCAGCTCCCGGTCTGCGAGCACGTGGCGCGCCAGATCGGCGACGGCGACGAGCGCATCTTCGGCGTCATGGTGGAGAGCCACCTCGTCGCGGGCCGCCAGGATCTCGTCCCCGGCAAGCCGCTCACCTACGGCCAGAGCATCACCGACGGCTGCCTCGGCTGGTCGGACACCGTCCCCGTGCTGCACGAGCTGGCCGAGGCCGTGCGAGCGCGCCGGGGTGCCGGGGTGGCCGCCGCGCCCGCGCGTCAGGGCGGCCGGGCGTGAGCGACGCGCCGCCGGTCACCGCCACGCTGCTGGTGAGCTGCAGCGACCGCACGGGCCTGGTGGCGGCGCTGTCCGAGTTCGTGTTCCGCAATGGCGGCAACATCATCGACGCCGACCAGCACGCCGACCGCGAGACGGGGTTGTTCTTCATGCGCCTGGTCTGGGACCTGGCCGACTTCAAGCTGGCGCGCCCGGAGATCGCCGGCGCGCTGGGCGACTTGGCCGGGCGCTTCGATCTCGCCTGGGAGCTGACCTACTCCGACGTGCGGCCGCGCGTGG
>JBJMQK010000195.1:0-8317 GCA_045802735.1 Anaeromyxobacteraceae bacterium
GGGGGTCGTCGTCGCCGACGCACGCCGCCCGCTGGGCATCGTGACGCACGCCGATCTGCGGGATCGCGACCAGTACACGCCGGTCGGATCGTTCATGTCGTCACGGATGGTCACGATCCGCATCGGCACGCCCAATCGCGAGGCGTTCCTCCTCATGGAGGAGAGCCGGGTCAAGGCGGCGCCGGTGCTCGACGCGGACGGGCGGCTGGCGGGCGTCCTCACGCGTGACGACGCCGTCCGGCTCGAGCTGCTCGAGCCGGCGCTGGACGAGCGCGGCAGGCTCATGGTCGCCGCGGCGGTCGGCATCGCGTCCGGCGCGGCGGAATCGGCGCAGCGGCTCGTCGAGCAGGGCGCCTCCGCGATCGTGCTCGACACGGCGCACGGTCACCAGCGCCGCATGCTCGAGGCCATCCGGGAGGTCAGGCGCACCATCGGCGCAGTGCCGCTCGTCGCCGGCAACGTCTGCACGGCGGAAGGGACGCGCGCCCTCATCGAGGCCGGCGCCGACATCGTGAAGGTGAACGTCGGCCCCGGCGCGATGTGCACCACCCGGATGCAGACGGGAGCGGGGCGGCCGACGTTCTCGACGGTCCTCGCCTGCGCGCGCGAGGCGCACCAGCACGGGCGGCACGTCTGGGCGGACGGCGGCGTCCAGGCACCGCGCGACGTCGCGCTCTACCTCGCCGCGGGCGCCTCGCGCGTCATGATCGGCACCGCGCTCGCCGGGACCTACGAGAGCCCGGGCGACGTGAAGGAGAGCCGCGACGGCCGCGCGTACAAGGAGAACTACGGGATGGCGAGCGCGCGCGCCGTGAGCGACCGCTCGGCGGCCCTCGACGCGTTCGAGCGGGCGAAGAAGGGCTTCTTCCGGGAAGGGATCTCGACGTCGCGCATCTACATCGTCGAGGGCCGCGAGAGCGTGGGCGCGATCCTCGTCGAGATGATCACGGGCGTGCAGTCTGCATTCACCTACGCTGGCGCGTCCACGCTCTCGGCGTTCCACGAGAGGTCCGTCTTCGGCGCCCACACTGCGTCGGGCTACCGTGAGGGCATGCCGCGCCCGGGCGATTGAGGCGGGAGATCCCGACACGAAATGACGGCGTGGCCGGTGTCGGACCCCCGGCGTACCTTCTCTCCCACGAGAGAACCCCGTGCCCCGCCTGCTCGATCAAGTCTCCGCGTTCCGCTACGTCACCGCGGAGAATGCGCCCACCTACCGCGCGATCGTGCAGGTGTTCGCCGACGCGCGCGAGCGATATCAGATCGAGCTCAGGCCGGCGGACGTGCGCGAGGCGCTCGCGCGGTCGGGGCTCCGGCACGAGCTCGACCTCGCCGACGAGGCGGGGCTCGACCGCCACCTCGACCAGCTCGACGCCTGGGGCAACCTGCAGCGGTCGCACGACACCGCCGCGGTGGCGCGCGTCGAGGACTTCTACCGGCGGCGCTTCCTCTATCGCTTGACCCGCGTCGGCGAGGCGGCGCACCGGGCGGTCCGCGAGGTCGAGGAGACCGTCGGGCGCTCGGGTGCCCTCCAGACCTCGATGCTCGTCGAGATCGGCGACGCGCTCGCGGCGCTCGTCGAGGCGGCGCGGGCGAGCGACGCCGCAGGGCTCGCGCGCGCCCTCCACCGCCTGCGCGCCGCCTTCGACTCGCTCACCGAGGAGGCGAACCTCTTCCTCTCCGAGCTCGATCGGCACGTGTCCTCGGAGCGCGTCGACGAGGAGCGCTTCCTCGCGCACAAGCACGCGCTCCTCGCTTACCTCGGCCGCTTCGTCGCCGACTTGAAGCGCCTCGCGCCGGAGATCGCCGCGCGCGTCGCCGAGGCCGACGCGCTGTCGCCCGACCGGTTCCTCGTGCTCGCGGCCGGCGCCGCCGAGCGGCCCCCGTCGCTCGACGGCGGCGATCCGGTGGCGCAGTGGATCGCCGCCGAGCGCGCGCGCTGGGGCGGCATCCGCGCCTGGTTCGCCGGCGCGGCCGGGGAGGGACCTCGCGTCGGACGCCTGCAGGAGAAGGCGCGCGAGTCGGTCGCCCGCCTCGTGCGCGCGCTCGCCCGCCTCGACGAGCGCCACGCCCGCAGCATCGACCGCGCCGCGGACTTCCGCACGCTCGCGCGCTGGTGCGCCGCGGCCCCGTCCGACGACGACGCCCACGCGCTCTACGCGAGCGCGCTCGGCCTGTACCCGGCGCGGCACTTCCACATCGGCGAGGCGGATCCGGAGCTGACGCGCTCCTCGACCTCGTGGTGGGACGCAACGCCCGTCGAGGTACCGGTGCGGCTCCGGACGCACGGCGCGGTCTCGCGCGCCGGGCGCCCGCCGCCGGTCCAGAGCTTTGCCGACGGCCGGGCCTGGCTCGCCGCCCGCCGCAAGCGCGAGCGCGCGCAGATCGACGCCGCGCTGGCGCGCTTCGCCGGGCGCGGGCCGGTGCGCCTCTCCCAGGTCGCCTCCCTCGACGCCGGGGAGTTCGACCAGCTCCTCGCCCTCATCGACGAGGCGCTCTGCGCGCCGCGCGACGCCGAGGGCGCGCGCCGGACCCGCTCGGCCGACGGCCGCCTCGACATCGTGCTCCGCCCGCCGGCCGACGAGCGCGACTGGGTCGTCCTCGAGACGCCGCGCGGCCGGCTCCGCTGCAGGGACTACCTCGTCGAGGCCGCCGCGGCCGCGCCGCCGCGCGCCGCCGCGGGAGGTGAGGCATGAGCGAGGCCCTCCACGCGCGCGAGGAGGCGATCGCGAGCGAGCGCCGCCGCGCGCTGCGCCGGCTCCTGCGCGAGCCGCTCCTGCTCGCGGCGCGCGACCCCGAGGCGTTCGCGGCGGTCGTGCGCCACCGTTCGGCGCTCGGGCGCTGGTTCTCGGAGCACGCCGGCTGGTCGCTCGTCGTCGACGCCGGCGCGGGCCACGCGCGCCTCCTGAAGCGGTCGGGCCGGCGCGACGTCACCCGGCCAGCGCGCGTCCGCGGGAAGCCCCCGTTCGACCGGCGCCGCTACACGCTCCTCTTCCTCGCGCTCGCAGCGCTCGACGACGGCCCCGCGCAGACGACGCTCGCGCGGCTCGCCGAGGCCGTGCGCGAGCTGTCGGTGGAGGACCCGTCGCTCGCGCCCTTCGACCCGGACGAGCACGCCGAGCGGTCCGCGTTTGTGGACGTGCTGCGGCACCTCGACGACCTCGGCGTCCTCGCCCTGCGCGACGGCGATGCCGAGCGGTACGCGCGCTCGCGCGAGGGCGACGCGCTCTACGACGTCCGCGACCGCGTCCTCGGGCAGCTCCTCGCCGCGCCCGTGCCGCCGGCCGTGGCGGGCTCGCCGGGGCGGATGTGCGAGGAGGAGCGCGCGCACACCGAGGAGGGCGAGCGGATCGAGGCGCGCCAGACGGTGTTCCGGCGGCTCCTCGACGACCCCGTCGTCTACCTCGACGACCTGCCCGCGCGCGCGAGGGACTGGCTCGAGGGCGGCAAGGGCTTCGTCTACGAGCGCCTC
This sequence comes from Anaeromyxobacteraceae bacterium, assembly GCA_045802735.1. Classification (GTDB taxonomy): domain Bacteria; phylum Myxococcota; class Myxococcia; order Myxococcales; family Anaeromyxobacteraceae; genus Anaeromyxobacter_A. Next base: position 3,473 of record JBJMQK010000195.1, read on the forward strand.
GAGCGCGACGTGGGGCTCGTCGTCGAGCGGCGGCGCGAGGGGCTCGCGGCGATCGATCCGGACGGTGAGCTCACGGATACGCTCTTCCCGGACGGCAGCTCGACGGTGAAGCACGCCGCGCTGCTCCTGTGCGAATGGCTCGCCGACGAGGCGAAGCGCTCGCGCGCCGGATCGGGCGTCGTGCCGCTCGAAGCCATCCTCGAGCGCCTCGCCGCGCTCCGCGCCGAGTACGGCGCGAAGTGGTCCAAGGAGTACGAGCCCGGCGAAGGCGGCACGCGCCGGCTCGCCGCCGACGCGCTGGCGCTGCTCGCCGCGTTCGGCCTCGCCGCGGAGCGCGGCGGCGGGTGGGCGGCGCTGCCCGCCGCGGCGCGCTTCGCGCCCGAGGCGATCGCACCCTGAGGTAAGGCCATGCTCGACGCGCGCACCCCCGGACCCACCGCCCTCCCCGAGCCCGATCGCGAGCGCTGGACGGTGCTCCGCGCCGGCATCCAGAACGTGTGGGAGTACGACGACCGGCGCTTCGTCTTCCACCGCGGCCGCCTGCTCCTCCGCGGCCGCAACGAGGCCGGGAAGACGAAGGCGCTGGAGCTCCTTTTCCCCTTCCTCTTCGACGCAGACCTGTCGCCGCAGCGGCTCGATCCCTTCGGCGGGAACGCCCGCCCGATGCGCTGGAACCTCGTGAACGGGAACGACCCCGAGGCGCAGCTCCGCATCGGTTACCTGTGGCTCGAGCTCGGCAGGCTCGAAGGCGGCGTCCCCGCGTACTACACCCTCGGTGCGGGCCTCAAGGCGCGCCGCAGCGCGACCGACGTCGAGGCCTGGTTCTTCGCGACCGCGCAGCGGCCGGATCGCGACCTCCGCCTCGTCGCCGAGGACGGGCGGCCGCGCACGCGGAGCGACCTCGCCGAGGTGATCGGCGCGCAGGGCCAGGTGTTCGAGCGCCACGGCGACTACCGGCGCGCGCTCAACGCCCGGCTGTTCGGGATGCCGGACGAGCAGTACGCGGCGCTCGTCGACATGCTCCTCCACCTGCGCCGGCCGCAGCTCTCGAAATCGCTCGACCTCGACGAGCTGTCCGGGTTCCTGTCCGCGAGCCTGCCGCCGCTCGACCCGGCGTACATCGCGCCCATCGCCGAAGGGTTCGAGCGCCTCGACCGCCGCCGCGCCGATCTCGAGGCGCTGGCGCGCGTCCTCGGGACGCTGCGCGAGTTCGAGGCCGTGTACCGCGAGTACGCGCGCGCCGTCGCGAAGGGGAGGGCGCAGGGCCTCACGCGCGCCGACAGCGCCCACCAGAAGGCGCGCGCCGACGCGCGGGCCAGAGGCGAGGAGCGCGACCGGATCCTGGAGCGCCGGGCCGCGCTCGGGCACGACCTCGAGGCGCTCGCCGGCCGCGAGCGCGAGCTCGAGGCGCGCATCCGGGCGCTGGAGGGATCGGAGGCGTACCGCGCCGCGCGCGATCTCGACGCCGCGGCGGAAGCGGGCCGCCGCGCGGAGGACCTCGCCCGGGGGCAGGAGCGTCGGGCCGAGGGTGACGCGGCGCAGGAGCGGCGCGCGCGAGAGGGGAGCGCCGCCTCGGCGGATCAGGCCATGGGCCTCGAGCGCGCGGCCGCCGTTGCCCGGGACGCAGGCGCCGGCGCCGCCGCCGGCGCGGAGCTCGGCGGACCTCACGCGCCGCTCGAGGCGCTCGCCGCGGTGGGAGAGGTGGCCGCAGCGCGGGTCGCGCTCCAGGGCATCCTGCGCCAGCGGAACGCGGTCCTCGCCGCGCTGCGGAAGCTCGGGGACGCGCTCGCGCGGGCTGACGCAGCGCACGCGCACGCGGAGCAGCGGGTACGAGACCGCGGCGCCGAGGTCGAGGACGCGCGGGCGGCGCTCGCCGCGAGCGAGGCCGCGCTCCTCGCCGCCGAGGAGCGCTGGGATGCCGCCCTGGAGCGCTGGGCCGCGGCGCTCGCGGAGCTGCCCTGGGCGCGCGCCGACGGCGACGAGCGGGACCGCGCGGCCGTGCTCGCGGACGTGACCGCCCGTGCGGCGACCCGGCGCGACGCGCTCGCGGCGGAGCGCGCTGCCGCCGGTGCCGAAGGCCAGGCGCTCGAGCGCGAGCGGGCGGCCCTCGTGGAGGAGCGCGCGGCGCTCGCCGCGGCGCCGCACCCGGTGCCGCCCTCGCCGGCGTGGCGTGCGCCGCGGCCCGCCGCCCGACCCGGCGCGCCGCTCTATCTCCTCTGCGACTTCGGAGAGGAAGCGCGTGGCAGCGAGGCTGCGATCGAGGCGGCGCTCGAGGCCTCGGGGCTCCTCGACGCGTGGGTGGAGCCGGACGGCGCCGTGCTCGACCCCATCACCGGCGACGCGGTGCTGCGGAGCCCGGGCGCCGCGCACGGCCGGACGCTCGCGGACGTGCTCGTGCCGGCCGCGGCGGGCGGCGTCGCCGTCGAGGCGGCGCGGCGCGCGCTCGCGGCGATCGGGTTCGCCGAGGCGGGCGAGGAGGGCGAGGGCGCGACCTGGGTCGCCGCCGACGGGCGCTTCCGCCTCGGGGCCCTCACCGGTGCGCACGCGAAGGCGGCGACGGCGTACGTGGGAGCGACGGCGCGCGAAGCGGAGCGGGCGCGTCGGGTGGCCGAGCTCACGCGGCGCATCGACGACGTGGCGGGCCGCGTCGAGGCCGCCGCGGCGCGGGTCGCCGCCCTCGCGGCGCGCCTCGCGCGGCTCGCCTCGGAGGTCGCGTCGTTCCCCGCGACGCGCGAGGTGGACGAGGCGGCGCTCCGCGTGCAGGTGCGCGCCGAGGCGCTCGCCGCGGCGCGCGAGGCGCTCGCGGTCGCGGAGCGGATCGCCGCCGAGGCGGCGGCGGCGCGCACGCGGGCGGCCGCCGCGCTCGATGCGGCTGCGGCGTCGGCGGGCCTCGCCGCGTGGGCGCGCGATCCCGGCGCGCTCGCCGAGCGCACGCGCGCGTACGAGGTCGCGGCCGAGCGCTGGCTCGACGCCGTGGCCGCGTTCGGGGTGGCCGCGCGGCGCGCCGCGGCCGACGCCGAGCGCGCCCGCGAGGCCCTGGAACGGCTCGCGACGTCGCAGGCCGACGCCCGCCTCGCCCGTGCCGACGCCGACGCTCTCCGCGTGCGGGCCGAGGCGCTGCGCGAGGCGGCCGGCGCGGCGGCCGACGAGGTCCTCCGCAGCATCGCGGAGGCGCGCGCCGCGGTCCGCGCGACGAGGACCAGCTCGCAGCAGGCCGCGGAGGAGAAGAGCGCGCTCGACGAGCGGAAGGGCGCCGCCGAGACCGAGGTCGAGGCCGCGGAGCGCGCCGTCGCCGACAGCGAGGAGCACAGGAAGGAGGCGGCGGAGGCGCTGCGCGCGCTCGCGCTCGACGGCGTCCTCGCCGGCGCCGGCCTCGTCGCAGTCGACGAGCCGCCGCCCTCCGAGTGGAGCTACACCGCGGCGCTCGAGGCGGCGCGGCGCGTGGACGCCGCCGTGGAGAAGGGCGCGACCGAGGAGCAGCGCGCCGCTGCCGAGGACCGGCTCATGCGGCGGCAGACGGAGCTGCAGGGGCAGCTCCCGGCGGAGATGCGCGTCTTCCCGTCGCGCCCGCGCGGCGTGCTCGCGTACGAGTTCGCGTTCGGCGGGAGGCCGCGGCCGTCGCGCGAGGTGCTCGCCGAGCTCGAATCGCAGGTGGCGGCGCGCACGGCGCTCCTCGGCGACGACGAGCGCAAGCTCATCGAGCAGTTCCTCTCGGGCGAGGCGCACGAGCACCTCGCGGCGCGGCTGCGCCAGGCGCGCGGCCTCGTCGAGCGGATGAACGCCGCGCTCGTCGAGCGGACGACGGCCTCGGGGGCGCAGGTGCGCCTCGCCTGGGAGGTGGACGACGCGCACGCCGGCGCGAAGGCGGCGGTCGCGCTGTTCCTGCGCGCCGGGCACCTCCTCACCGAGGCGAACCGGGCGGCGCTCGAGGGCTTCCTGCAGGATCGGCTCGCCCTCGCGCGCGACGCCGAGGGCACGAAGCCGCTGCAGGAGCGCATGCTCGAGGCGCTCGACTACCGGCCCTGGCACCGCTTCGTCGTCGAGCACCGCGCCCCGGGGCAGGCCTGGGCGCCGCTCACGAAGAAGGCGCACGCGTCGGGCTCCGGAGGGAAGAAGGCGGTGATGCTGCACCTGCCGCTCTTCGCCGCCGCCGCCGCGTTCTACGACGCCGCGCTCCCCGGCGCCCCGCGCATCATCGCGCTCGACGAGGCGTTCGCCGGGATCGACCGGCCGATGCGCGGGCAGCTGATGGGCCTCCTCGCCGAGTTCGACCTCGACTTCGTCATGACGTCCTACGAGGAGTGGGGGTTCTACGCCGAGCTCGACGGCCTCTCCACCTACCACCTCTCGCGCGACCCGGCGATGCCGGGCGTTCACGCCGAGTGGTTCGTGTGGAACGGCCGGGAGCAGGTGCTCGTGGAGGAGGGGTGACGCCGGACGGCGCCCGCCTCCGCCAGCTCCTCGGCGGCCCCGCCTACGCGAAGCTCTTCGCGGCCGTGCGCCGGCGCCTCGAGGAAGCCGGCGAGGCTGCGCGCAGCGTCACGGTCGATGGGCTCGATGTGCAGGAGGCGCACGCGCTCGCCGACGTGCTCGGGTGGCGAGCCGCGCCGGACGGCGCCGTCCGCGTGGAGCTCGCCGCCCTCGACCGCGCGCTCGCCGAGAGCGCGGCGAGCGCGACGCTGCGGGAGGTCCTCGAGGCGCTCGGCGGGCCGATCCGCGACGCGCGCTCGGAGCGCGATCACGCCGTGGCCGAGCGGGAGCGGCTCTGGTCGGACGCCGAGGCGCGCGTGAGCGATCGCCCCGAGCTCCTCGCCTGGCTCGCCGGGCTGCGCGCCTCGGGCGGGG
>JBJMQK010000202.1:0-2505 GCA_045802735.1 Anaeromyxobacteraceae bacterium
CTTGAGGAACGCGCGCAGGATCTTGTTCGTCGTCCGCGGATAGACGTAGTCGGTCCCCAGCAGCACGAAGCGCTTGGCGCCGCCGCCGTCCTTGCTCATCAGGTACTCGACCGCGGGAATCGCCTGCTGGTTCGGCGCCGCGCCGGTATAGAACACGTTCTTCGACAGTTCCTCGCCTTCGTACTGCACCGGGTAGAACAGCAGGCCGTTCATTTCCTCGACGACCGGCAGCACCGACTTGCGGCTGACGCTGGTCCAGCAGCCGAAGGTGACGGCGACCTTGTCCTGGCCGATCAACTGCTTGGCCTTCTCGGCGAAGAGCGGCCAGTTCGACGCCGGATCGACCACCACCGGCACGTCCTTGGCCTTCAGGCCGGCGTTGCCCAGTTCCTTGTAGAAGGGCACGTTGGAGTCGCCGTTGATCGTGGAGATCACCGCCGTCTTCTTGCCTTCGCTGGAGAACTTCTTGATCTTCGCGATGATGGTCTGGTAGTCGCTGTGGCCGAAGGGGGTGTACTCCTCCATGATGTCCGCGTCGGCAATGCCCTTGGACTTCAGGAAGGCGCGCAGGATCTTGTTGGTGGTGCGCGGGTAGACGTAGTCGGTGCCGAGCAGGAAGAAGCGCTTCGCGCCGCCGCCCTCCTCGCTCATGAGGTACTCGACCGCCGGGATCGCCTGCTGGTTCGGGGCGGCGCCCGTGTAGAAGACGTTCTTCTCGAGCTCCTCGCCCTCGTACTGCACCGGGTAGAACAGGAGGCCGTTCAGCTCCTTGAAGACCGGCAGCACCGACTTGCGCGAGACGGAGGTCCAGCAGCCGAACACGGCCGCGACCTTGTCCTGCGCGACGAGCTGGCGCGCCTTCTCGGCGAAGAGCGGCCAGTTCGAGGCGGGGTCGACCACCACGGCCTCGACCTTCTTGCCGAGCACGCCGCCGGAGGCGTTGATCTCCTCGATGGTCATGAGCGCGACGTCCTTCAGCGCGGTCTCCGAGATGGCCATCGTCCCGGAGAGCGAATGGAGGACGCCGACCTTGACGGTCTCGGCGGCGCGCGCGGTGGCGGGCGAGAGCGCGGCGGGCGCGAGGGCGACGGCGAGGGCGAGGCGGACGAGGGTCGAGGTGACTGCCGTGCGGCGCATCAATGAGCTCCTTCTCGGGCCCGGGATCGAGCCGGCGTGTCAGCGAGAACAGGAGCGAGAGCGAGAACCGTGCCACGAAGGTGAACGCATTGCGGGCAGGTGATTGCGGCAATCGAGAGCGTGCGGAACGCTCAGGTGCCCGTCGCTGCGGCACGCGCTGCACGAGCCTCTGGCAGACGTGGCGCCCCGGCGGGGCGTGGCGGCAGCGGCCCGAGGAGCGAGGCGCAAGCCGGGCCGCGCGTCCGGCGCGCGCATTGCAGCTTGCACCGCGCGTGGCGCCGCTCTCCTACGCTCTCGACGACGTCCGCGACCGAGCGCGTGGCGCGTTCCTCGGCGTCGCGGTGGGCGATGCGCTGGGCGCGACGGTCGAGTTCATGACGCCGCGGGAGATCCTGGCGGCCCACGGTGTTCACGCGGAGGTGATCGGGGGAGGGTGGCTTCCGCTTGCACCGGGCGCGGTGACCGACGACACCGAGATGTCGCTCTGCGCCGCGCGCGCGATCGTCGCCGCCGGCCGCTTCGAGGCGCGCGGTGTCGCCGACGCGCTCGTCGCCTGGCTGCGGACGCTGCCGCTCGACGTCGGGAACACCTGCCGCCGCGGGCTGCGCCGCTACATGGTCGACGGGACGCTCGAGCGCCCGCCTTCGCAGGGCGCGGCCGGGAACGGCGCCGCGATGCGGATCGTGCGCGATCCCCCGCCGCTGGCTGCGCCGCCTCGACGTCGCGGTCTCGCCGCTCGCGCGAGGAGATCGAGCTGTAGCGTGGCCCGAATCTAGAGCAGGTCCACGCTCCCACCTCCGCTGGAGATAGCGATCTCACCCGTCCGGGGCCTGCCGCGTCGGAAGATCGGGACGTGCGAGCGCCCGAAGATCTGCTCTGCGTGAAGTGCATTGTGGATCGCGCCACTCCCTCGCCCAAGCGCAGCACCGTCCCGCGTGAGCCCGCCCACCGACCCGCGCCGCCCGCGCCCACCGCACCGCCCGCCAACCCACGCCGCGCGTCTCGAGCCGCAGCCCGCCTCCAGAGCGCAGATCACGGATGAGGGCCCAACACCGCTCCAGCGCCGGTCGCTGGCACCGCGCGCGAAACCGCCGCCCCCCCGATCACCCCCACCACCCCCCCGACCCCCGCCTCGCTCAGCGTCAGCCCGATGTGCCCCACCCCCGGCACGAGCGTCACCGGCACCTTCGTCCCAGCCCCGGCGAACGCCTCGCCGAACCTGTCCGCCCTGAAGAGCTCGTCCTCGGTCCCGACGACGACCTCCATCGGCTGCCGCGCCGCGCGGATGTCTCCGCGCCAGTCCGCGTGCGGCTGGAAGCTCGCGGCGAGCGCGAAGGAGTAGCTCGGCGTCAGGCGCTCGCGGTCCGC
>JBJMQK010000226.1:0-3506 GCA_045802735.1 Anaeromyxobacteraceae bacterium
ACGTCGCGCAACAGTCGGAACGCGCGACGGGCGACGGCCGATTCGCTCAGGTCGAGGTGAACCGAGATTTCTCCCCGGCCGAGGAAGTGGAGCCTTCCCGCCGAGTGGAAGAGCCCGGAAAGCTCCGCCAGCCGATCGCAGTCGGCGGTCGGCACGACGCGCGCGAGCTCGCGCCGGAGGTCTTTAGATAGCGGCATGCTCGAGGGCGAGGAGCCGTCGCTTGTAGGCGCTTCCCAGTGAGCCGTAGCGGCCGAGCCCGCCCGCGGCGATCACGCGGTGACAGGGAACGAAGATGCTGAGGCGATTCTGCGCGCAAAACGTGCCGGCGGCTCGGGCGGCTCCCGGCCGGCCGGCGAGCGCGGCAAGCTCGCCGTACGTGACCGTCTCGCCGCGTGGAACCTCGCGGAGGGCGAGCGCGAGCTGGCGGCCGAACGGCGTGAGCTCGCTCAGGTCGAGGTCGACGTCGGCGAAGTCTTCGGCCGCTCCGGCGAAGTACGCGCGCAGCCGCGCGACCAGCATTGCCACGAAATCGTCACCGTCGCGTGCACTTTCGGCCGGTACGGTCGCCGCAGTGGGCGGCGGGTTGACACCCCTCCCAGGGTGGGGGTGTTCCGGATCCGGGCGTGGCAGCTCGTGCCACACGACTGTGTGCCCCTCCGTGCAGAGCTCGGCGAGTCCCCACCCGTCGGCCTCGTAGCGCACGCACGTCACGGCCACGACGGCTCACCTTACAATCGCGCCCTTGGGGATCCACAGCATCGCCCGTCCGCCCGAGCCGTACAACGAGCCGATCCAGAGCCACGCGCCCGGCAGCCCTGAGCGCGAGGAGCTGCGTGCGCGTCTGGACGAGCTCGCCGGGCAGCGCCTCGAGCTCCCGCTCGTGATCGGCGGCAAGGACGTGCAGCTCGCCGAGACGTTCGATCAGGTCATGCCGCACGACAAGGACCACGTCCTCGCCGCCGTGTCCAAGGGGAACGCGGAACACGTGCAGCAGGCGATCGACGCCGCGTCGACAGCGTGGCACGACTGGTCGCGGACACCGTGGGAGGAACGCGCCGCTGTGATCCTGCGCGCGGCAGAGCTCCTCGCGGGCCCGTGGCGGGCAACGCTGAACGCGGCGACGATGCTGGGCCAGTCCAAGACAGCGCACCAGGCCGAGATCGACGCCGCGTGCGAGCTGATCGACTTCTGGCGCTTCAATGTCAGTTACATGACGCGCATCTACGAGGAGCAACCGATCTCCTCGCCCGGCGTCTGGAACCGACTCGAGTACCGGCCGCTCGAGGGCTTCGTCTTCGCGGTCACACCGTTCAACTTCACCGCGATCGGCGGGAACCTCCCCACGAGCGCCGCCCTGATGGGGAACACGGTGCTGTGGAAGCCGGCCTCGAGCACCGTCTTCTCGAACTGGTTCATCCTGAAGCTGCTCGAGGCGGCAGGGCTGCCGCCCGGCGTCGTGAACTTCGTGCCGGGGTCGGGGCGCGCGGTGGGCGACCCCGTGCTCGCGAGCCCCGAGTTCGCCGGGATCCACTTCACCGGCTCGACGGCGGTCTTCCAGGGAATGTGGCGGACGATCGCCGAGAACCTGCCGCGCTACCGCGGCTACCCGCGCATCGTCGGCGAGACGGGCGGCAAGGACTTCATCTTCGCGCACCCGTCGGCCGAGCCGGCGGCGCTCGCCACGGCGCTCTGCCGCGGCGCCTTCGAGGCGCAGGGCCAGAAGTGCTCCGCCGCCTCGCGCGCCTACGTGCCGGAGAGCCTCTGGCCGGAGGTGAAGGAGCGGCTCCTCGCGCAGGTCGCCTCGATCCGGATGGGCGACCCCACCGAGGACTTCCGCGTCTTCATGGGCGCCGTCATCGACCGCGGCGCCTTCGACACGATCAAGGGCTACATCGACTTCGCGAAGGCCTCGCCCGACGCGAAGGTCGTCGCCGGCGGCGGCTGCGACGACCGGGTCGGTTACTTCGTCGAGCCCACCGTCGTCGTGACCACGAACCCGCGCCACAAGCTCATGGAGGAGGAGATCTTCGGGCCGGTGCTCACGGTGTACGTGTACGCCGACGCGAAGCTCGACGAGACCGTGGCGCTCTGCGACACGACCTCGCCCTATGCGCTCACCGGGGCCGTCTTCGCCCGCGACCGCGCCGCGGTCGAGCGCCTCGGCCGCGCCCTCGCCGACGCCGCGGGCAACTTCTACGTGAACGACAAGCCCACCGGCGCGGTCGTCGGCCAGCAGCCGTTCGGCGGCGCGCGCGCGTCCGGCACGAACGACAAGGCCGGGTCCATGTGGAACCTCATCCGCTGGGTCTCGCCGCGGGCGTTGAAGGAGACGTTCGACCCGCCCGTCCGCATCGAGTACGTGCATCAAGCAGAAGAGAAGTAGGCTAAGAATGGTCGCTCCCACGCTTCCTCACACCAAGGAGAACGCATGACGAGAGCAATGACCCTCGCCCTGGCGGCCGTTTGCGCCCTGGGCTCCGGCACCGCCCGCGCGGCGGACACGATCAAGATCGGCCTCATGGCGCCCATCACCGGCCAGTACGCCAGCGAGGGCGCGGAGATGAAGCGCAACATCGACCTGGTCGCGGAGCAGCTCAACGCGAAGGGCGTGAACGGCAAGAAGCTCGAGGTGTTCATCGAGGACGACGGCGGCGACGCGCGCACCGCCTCGCTCGCCGCGCAGCGCCTCACCACGAAGGGCGTGTTCGCGGTCATCGGCACCTACGGCTCGTCCGTCACCGAGGCGTCGCAGGGCATCTACGACGAGGCGAAGATCCTCCAGGTCGCGAACGGCTCGACGGCGGTGCGGCTCACGGAGAAGGGCCTCAAGTACTTCCTGCGCACCTGCCCGCGCGACGACGAGCAGGGCCGGGTCGGCGCGGCGGCGATCCAGAAGCGCGGCGTGAAGAAGGTCGCGATCCTCCACGACTCGTCGGCGTACGCGAAGGGGCTCGCCGACGAGATCAACGGGCTCCTCAAGGGCAAGGACGCGAAGGTCGTCTTCTTCGACGCGCTGACGCCGAAGGAGCAGGACTACTCGGCGATCCTCACGAAGCTCAAGGCCGCGGGCCCGGACCTCGTCTTCTTCACGGGCTACTACCCGGAGGCCGGCCTGCTCCTCAAGCAGAAGAAGCAGATGGGCTGGAACGTGCCGTTCATGGGCGGTGACGCCATCAACAACCCGGACCTCGTGAAGATCGCGGGCAAGGACGCCGCCGCCGGCTTCCAGTTCCTCTCCTCGCCGCTGCCGAAGGACCTCGACTCGCCCGAGGCGAAGGCGTACGTCGCCGCGTATCAGAAGAAGTACGGCGAGGCCCCGGCGTCGATCTACGGCGTGCTCGCCGGCGACGGCCTCCGCGCCATCGCGGCCGGCATCGAGGCGACGAAGAGCACCGACCCGGACAAGGTCCGCGACTACCTCACGACCGGCCTCAAGGACTTCCCGGGCAACACCGGCAAGCTCTCCTTCAACAAGAAGGGCGACCGCGTCGGCGAGCTGTACCGCG
>JBJMQK010000279.1:0-2667 GCA_045802735.1 Anaeromyxobacteraceae bacterium
CCCAGCGCGAGTACTCGAGCAGCTCGTCGATGAAGCTCCGCAGCCGGCGCGCGCTGCTCGCCACCACCGCGAGGCCGTCCCGTTGCTTTCGGCCGAGCTCGCCGATCTTCTCGGAGAGGAGGAGGTCGGTGTAGCCGAGCACGGTCACGAGCGGCGTGCGCAGCTCGTGCGACACGTTGGCGAGGAAGTTGTCCTTGCGGCGGTCGAGCTCGCGCAGCGCGCGGACGGCGCGGGTCAGCTCGCGCGTGCGCCGCTCCACCTCGCTCTCGAGCCGCTGCTGGTGCTCGCGCAGCTCGCCGAAGAGCCGCGCCTTCTCGAGCGCGATCGAGGCCTGCAGCGAGAAGGCGTCGATGCCGCCGGGGTCGCTGCGGCCGAGGCGCGGGGCCGCCACGACGAGGAGCCCGCTGATCCCGCCGCCGTAGCGCAGCGGCGCGATGACCACGTGCTTCAGGCCGAGGACGCGCTCGAGCAGGCGCACCTGCGCGTCGGTCGCGCCGCCGAAGAGCTGGCGCGCCGCCTCGCGGGCGCGGGCCGTGTAGACGGTGCGGCCGTCGCGCAGCACGCGCGCCACGAGCGGCGCCTGCCGCGGGTCGACGCGGATCCCTTGCAGCGGGCGCTCCAGCACGTGCTCCGTGACGCGCTGCATGGGCGCGGTGAAGCTCGTGAAGGCGTAGCGGTACGGTCCGCGCTCCTCGCCCTCGGGCGGGGCCGCGACGAGGACCGCCGAGTGGAAGCCGAGGCCGATGAGCTCGCGGCAGATGACCGCGCAGATCGCCGCTGCGTCCGTCTCCACCATGAGGTGGGTGCCGGCGAGGTTCAGCGCCGCGAGCGTGTCCTTTGCCTGCTGCAGCTCGGCGAGCGCGCGCTTCTCGCGGGTGACGTCGCGCTCCGCGACGCGCTGGCGCGCGGCGAGGCGCCGCCGCAGCATCTCCGCCTCGAGCCGGCCCGACGCCTGGCGCGCGAGCGCGCGGTACGACTCGAGCGCCGCGCGGTCGGGGCGGCCGTCGCGCACGATCCGCAGCCAGCCCGCGCCGGCGCGCGCCGTCCCCACCGGCAGGAACACCTGCACCGCGCGCCGGACGCCGTGGAGGTGGTGGGCGATCGCCGCCTCGCAGATCGCGACGCGGTGCCCGGTGCGGCGGCGCGGCTCGGGCAGCTCGGCCGCGGCCGGGGAGCGGGCGAGGTCGCGCGCGATGTCGGCGCGGCGGGCCTCCGGCGCGCAGAACGCGGCGCTCTCCCAGCGCGGGCCGTCCTCCTCGGCGGCGCGCGCGACGAGGAGCTCGACGAGGGCCGCGCCGGCGATCCCCGCCGCGTCGCGCACGATCTCGCGGTACGCGCGCTGGAGCGAGCGGCGCACGTTCGCCGGCGCGCGCTCGTCATTGCGCTGGCCCATGCGGCAATGCTTTCACCCCGGTGCTGCGTTGACAAGGCGGGGGGTCGCCCCTACACCAAGGGGTCGGGAGGGCGGTCCCATGGTCATCGAGAGGATGGCGGTCGTCGGCGCTGGCCAGATGGGCGCTGGCATCGCGCAGGTCGCGGCGCAGGCCGGCATCGAGGTCGTGCTCGCCGACGCGACGCCGGAGCTCGCGCGAAAGGGTCACGAGCGCATCGCCACGGCGCTCGCGAAGCTGGTGGAGAAGGGCAAGATGACGGCCGGCGACCGCACGGCGCTCCTCGCCCGGGTGAAGCCGGCGGAGCGGCTCGAGGACTGCGGGCGCGCCCAGCTCCTCGTCGAGGCCATCCTCGAGAACGAGGGCCCGAAGAAGGAGCTGTTCCGCAAGGCCGACGCGATCCTGCCGCCGGAGGCGCTCCTCGCCTCGAACACCTCCAGCATCTCGATCACCGCGCTCGCGGCGTCGACGAAGCGGCCGGAGCGCTTCATCGGGATGCACTTCATGAATCCCCCGCCGGTGATGGCGCTCATCGAGATCATCCGCGGCCTGCAGACGAGCGACGCGACCTACAAGGCGGTGATGGAGCTGGCGAAGCGCTTCGGCAAGACGACGGTCACCTCGAAGGACCGGCCCGGCTTCCTCGTGAACCGCATCCTCATCCCGCTCCTCAACGAGGCGTGCTTCGCGCTCGAGGAGGGGCTCGCCACGGCCGAGGACATCGACACCGGCGTGAAGCTCGGCCTCAACCACCCGATGGGCCCGCTCACGCTCGCCGACTTCGTCGGCCTCGACACGCTCCTCTCCATCGCCGAGGTGCTCCACCGGGAGCTCGGCGACGACAAGTACCGCCCGGCGCCCATCCTGCGGCAATACGTCGCGGCGGGCTGGTTCGGCCGGAAGAGCGGGCGCGGTTTCTACACGTACTCCTAGCGGACGAGGCCCCCCATGCAGCTCGCGAACTTGCTCTGGCGCGTCGAGGACGGCGTCGGGATCATCACCTTCAACCGTCCGAAGGCGCTGAACGCGCTCAACGGCGCCACGATCGCCGAGCTGTCGGGTCTCCTCGACGAGGCGGCGCGGGACGGGGCGGTGCGCGCGCTCGTGCTCACTGGCGCCGGCGAGAAGGCGTTCGTCGCCGGCGCCGACATCGCGGAGATGGTGGGGCTCACGACGCTCCAGGCGCGCCGCTTCGCCGAGGCGGGGCAGCGCACCTTCGCGAAGCTCGAGGCGCTCCCCATCCCGACGATCGCCGCGGTGAACGGCTTCGCGCTCG
>JBJMQK010000335.1:0-3672 GCA_045802735.1 Anaeromyxobacteraceae bacterium
AGCCGCGAAGCGGCGGAGTCGAAGGGCGAACGCACCGCGCCTCACCCACAGCGCCAGTACGCCGTCGCCACGAGCGTCCGCCGCTCCTTGGGGTCCGCCCGGCGCTTCAGCTCCGTGACGGCGCGGTCCTTCTCGCCGTAGCGCAGCGCCTCGGTCGCGCGCAGGTCCTCGAGGCGCCGCCGGTACTCGCGCTCGGCGCGCTCGAGCAGCGCGCGCCGGTCGCGGAGCGGCAGCTCGGAGCGGTCGTGCAGCGCCGCGCGCGCCTTGCCCCACGCCTCGCGCGCCTCGTCCACTGCCTTCCGCGGCGCGAGCAGCGCGTCCTCGACCGAGCGGTCCCAGCGCTCGCGCGCCTCGTCGAACGTCGCCCCGGCGCGCTCGGCGAAGTCGGCGACGAGCCGGGCGGAGAGGGCGGCCAGCGCGTCCTCCTGGGCCGTGCCGATCGCGATCGAGCTGCCGCGCGGGCCGCCCCGCGCCTCGCGCGCGGGGAGCTGCGCGAACGCCTCGGCGGCGTCCTGCGGCAGCGGCCGGAAGCGATCGCCGTCGGCCCACAGCACCACGTGCGCGACCTTCTCCTCGGTCGCGAGCGCGTCGAAGCCGAACTTGTAGGCGAACCACCAGCCCTCGCGCCCCTCGAGCTCGGCGAGCGCGGACGGCAGGCTCTTCGCGTCCACCTCGACGAGGGACACGGCGTCCTGCGGCCGCTCGCGGACCACCTTCGCCGCCGCCTGCGCGAGGCGCGCGCGCCGGGCGCGCGGACGTGCGTCGCTCGTCGCCGGCTCGGGCAAGGGCGCGGCGGCGTCGCCCTGGAACACGCTCTCGACGAGCGCCTCCTCGTCGGCCTCGCGCCGCGCCACCGCGTCGCGCGCCTGGCGCTCGGCGATGCGGAGCCTGCCGCGCACCTCGCCGTCGAACTTCTCGAAGAGGAGCGCCCGCGCCGCCGCGAGCCGCGCCTCGATGCGGTCGTCGAGCTCCTTGCGCAGCGCCGAGAACGCCACGTCGATCTGCTCGCCCGAGCGGCACGATTGGTAGATGTCGAGGACGCGCTTCTCGAAGTCGATGCCGCTGCCGAGCGCCCCCAGGATCTCGTCCGACGACCCGAACACGCCGTCGAAGAGCGCGAGCTTCTGGGAGAGCAGCTCATAGAGCCGCGCGTCGGCCGCGTTCTGGCGGTTGAGGAAGTTGAGGACGAGGACGTCGCGCTGCTGCCCGTAGCGGTGGCAGCGCCCGATGCGCTGCTCCACGCGCTGCGGGTTCCAGGGCAGGTCGAAGTTCACGACGAGGTTGCAGAACTGGAGGTTCAAGCCCTCCGCCCCCGCCTCGGTCATGAGCAGGACCTGCGTCCGGTTCCTGAAGTCCTCGACGAGGCCCTGCCGCTTGTCGGGCCCGCCCGAGTCCCCGGAGAGGCAGGTCACGGTGTAGCCGCGCCCCTGGAGGAGCTTCGCGAGGTAGTCCTGCGTGCGGCGGAACTCGGTGAAGACGACCGCCTTCTGCGGCCAGCCGCAGGCGCGCGCCACCGTGAACGCGCGGTCGAGCCCGCGGACGAGCGCGTCGCCCTTGGCGTTCGACTGGATGCTCGCCGCGAGCTTCGCGCACGCGCGCAGCTCGGCCAGCTCGTCCCGCATCTTCTGGATGGGGGGATGATGCCCCCCCATGCCCCCCGCTCGCTCCGGGTCGGCCTCCGCCGGCCTCCCCTTCGCTCGCCCGCCGCGGACGTCATCATCCCACTCCTCCGCCTCTTCCTCGAACCCGGAGAGGTCGAGGAAGGCGTCGGCCTGGGCGGCGCACTCGGCTCCGGCGAGCTTCCCCTCGAGGCTGTCGGCGAGCTTCGCGAGCGTGTGCGACAGCGCGAACGTGGAGGAGGCGAGGATCTTGCGGTAGACGAGCACGAGCAGCGCGCGGCGCGACTGCGGGATCGCCATCGCGTCGTCGCGCCGCAGGTACTCGGAGACGCGATCGTAGAGCGACTGCTCGTCCGCCGTGGGCGCGAAGTCCTCGACGAGGCTGCGCCGCGCGGTGAACTTCACGTACTCCTTCACCTGGCGCCGGAGCGTGCGGATGAAGACCGGCGCGAGCCGCTCCTTCAGGTCCGCGGCCTTGTCCTCGGTGAGCTCGCCCGTCGCGAACTGGAGCCGGAACGCGTCCTCGGTGCCGAGCAGCGCGTCGTCGATGAAGGCGGCGAGCCCGAGCAGCTCCATGACGTCGTTCTGCAGGGGCGTCGCGGTGAGGAGGAGCTTCGGGCATTTCCGCAGCGCCTTCCGCAGCGCCTGCCCGGTCTTGTGGTCGCGGCGGTAGGCGTTGCGGAGGCGGTGCGCCTCGTCGATGACGCACAGGTCCCACGGCACGCGCTCCACCTCGTGCGCGCGCAGCGCCGCGAACGCGTGCGAGGCGATGACGATGCCGCCGGCGTCGAACGGGTTGGGCTTCGCGCCGTGCTTCTCCGCGGCGCGCGCCGAGACGCCGTCCACCACCGTGGAGTCGAGGCCGAACTTGCTCGAGAGCTCGGCGCGCCACTGCGCGCGCAGCGACGCCGGGACGAGGATGAGGATGCGCCCGCGCCCCTCCGCCGCGAGCTGGGCGAGGACGAGCCCCGCCTCGATCGTCTTGCCGAGCCCGACCTCGTCGGCGAGGACGCAGCCGCCGGTGGGCATCGACGCGAGCGCGAACGCTGCCGCCTCGATCTGGTGCGGGTTCAGGTCGACCGCGGACTGCGCCAGGGCGGGCGCCAGGCGCGAGGCGCCCTGGCCGCTGCGCGCCGTGAGCAGCTCCGCCGCGATGCGCTGGTGAAACCGGGTGAGGGGCGCGCGCTTCGGCGCAGCCTCTTGCTCACCCACGGCCGCGCGTTCGCGCACGGCGAGACCCGTCCCCACGCCCATCCCGTCCACCTCCGCCGCCGCCACCCGACCGACCCGCCGCCCTTGCGCCCCCCAAGACGGGCGCCCCAGGGCGGAGCGAGCATCCTAGCGCAAGTCGCGGGCGCCATCACGTCCGCGTCACCGCCGCGGCCGGGGCCCTTCCCCGCGCGGGCGTTCGCGTTTGACGCGAGCGCGCGGCCGGGGCTACATACGCGCACCATGCAGGTGAGGCTCAATGGAGAGATCCGCGAGGTCCCCGACGCCGTCACGGTGGCCGGGCTCCTCGCGCACCTCGGCGTGAAGGCGCAGCGCGTCGCCGTCGAGGTGAACGAGGCGGTCGTCACGAAGGACCGCTACGAGGCGCACGCGCTCCAGTCGGGCGACGCCGTCGAGATCGTCGCCTTCGTCGGCGGGGGGTGAAGCGATGGCGGACACCTGGACGCTCGGGCGGCACACGTTCACGAGCCGGCTGCTCGTCGGCACCGGGAAGTACCCCGACTTCCCGACCATGAAGCGCGCGCTCGAGGTCTCGGGCGCGGAGGTCGTCACGGTCGCGGTGCGGCGCCTCGACCTCTCGAAGAAGGGGGCGGAGTCGCTCCTCGAGTGGATCCCGAAGGGCATGACGCTCCTCCCGAACACCGCGGCCTGCTTCACCGCCGACGAGGCGGTACGCACCTGCCGGCTCGCGCGCGAGCTGGGCCTGGGCGACCTCGTGAAGCTCGAGGTCATCGGCGACAAGCGCACGCTCTTCCCGGACGTGGTCGGCCTCGTCGAGGCGGCGAAGGTGCTCGTGAAGGAGGGCTTCACCGTCCTGCCCTAC
>JBJMQK010000346.1:0-11942 GCA_045802735.1 Anaeromyxobacteraceae bacterium
TTCGACGAGCCGCTCTCGAACCTCGACGCGAAGCTGCGCGGCCAGGTGCGGGTCGAGATCTCGCGCCTGCAGCGCCGGCTCGGCGTCACGACCGTCTACGTCACCCACGATCAGGTCGAGGCCATGACGCTCGGCGACCGCGTGGCAGTCCTGCGGCGCGGTGGGCTGCAGCAGGTCGACCGCCCGCGCGACCTCTACGAGCGGCCCGTGAACATGTTCGTCGCCGGCTTCATCGGCTCGCCGCCCATGAACTTCGTCCCGGCCACGATCGAGGACGGCGCCGTGACGCTCCCGTTCGCGAAGGTCCCCGTGCCCCCGGAGGTGCTGGGGCGCCTGCCTCCCCACGCCCAGCTCATCGCGGGGCTCCGGCCCGAGCACTTCGAGGACGCGGCGCTCGTCCCGCGCGAGGCGCTGGCGCGCGGCACGAGCTTCGACGCGAGGGTGGACGCGACCGAGTGGCTCGGCCACGAGCAGCTCGCGTACGTGCTGTACGAGGCGCCGGGCGAGGTGTCCGCCGCGATCCGCACCCTCGCTCGCGAGCTCGACAGCGACGCCCTCCGCACGCAGCTCGTCGCGTCGCTCGGCGCCGACAGCGCGATCCGCGGCGGCTCCGCGGCGCGGCTGTGGCTCGACGCGACGCGCATGCACCTCTTCGATCCGCGGACGGGCCAGAACCTCACGCTCGGTGCGACGTCCAGCGGGTGATCCGACGCTGGACGGTGTCACGAGTCCGACCCGCGTCGCGTCGCGGTGGCGCAGCGCGTGTCGGCGGAGTAGCTCCGCCACATGGAACCCCGCACGGCGTTGATCACGGGAGCGAACCGCGGCATCGGGCTCGAGGTGTGCCGCCAGCTCGCGCGGCAGGGCCTCCGCGTCGTCTTGACCGGCCGCTCGGAAGCGGCTGCGGCGGAGGCGGTCGAGGAGCTGCGACGTGCGGGCGGCGACGTCGGCAGCGAGGTCCTCGACGCCGCGTCCGAGGAGTCCGTCACGGCCTGTGCCGCGAGGCTCGCCGCTCGCGCCGACCACGTCGACATCCTCGTGAACAACGCAGGCGTCTACCCAGAGGGTGACCTGCTCACGGCGTCGTCGGACGCCGTCCGGGAGGCGATGGCGATCAACTTCTTCGGCGCGCTCTGGACGGCGCGGGCCTGGATGCCAGGGATGCTCGAGCGTGGCTACGGGCGCGTCGTGAACGTGACGTCCGGTTACGGCTCCTTCTCGGAGGGGCTCGGGGGGCCGGCCGCGTACGCCATCTCGAAGGCGGCGCTGAACGCGTTGACGGTTCGCTTGTCGAAGGAGAGCCGCGGCGACGTGAAGGTCAACGCTGCCTGCCCGGGCTGGGTGCGGACTCGCATGGGAGGGAGCGGCGCACCGCGGAGCGTCGAGGAGGGCGCCGACACCATCGTGTGGCTCGCGACACTGCCGGCCGATGGACCGTCGGGCGCGGTGTTCAGGAACCGGCAGCAGATCGCGTGGTGACGCGAGTACGGCGGTGTTCTAGCCGCCGCGGGACAGGGCGAGCAGCCGTGCGAGCTTTTCCCGGCGGAGCGCCACGGCGAGCGGGTCGAACGGCACGGCGTCCACCAGGAGGAGCCGAAGAGCGCCCTCGGGGCAGGACGGAATGCACTTGCCGCACCCGTCGCACAGGTCTGGCGAGACGAGATGGGCACCGCGGAGGGCGCGCAGCGCCGAGGTCGGGCACTCGTCGATGCACTCGGCGCACCCGGTGCACCGCGCCCTGACCACGTCGATCACTTGCCTTGGGACCACCGCGCCTCCAGCCGAGACCCTAGTCGATTCGCCTCCCCGGAGTCGAGCCGCCGTCGACGTTGCAGTCGAAGCCCGGGCCCATTCCGAGCCCGGATCCATCAGTCCGCCACCTCGACTGACCGCTCACCCCCCACGGGCGCCCCGGATGCTGCTCTCCCCGGCGCAAAGAGCCGGAGCTGGTCGGCGTCGCCCAGCCAATCGTCAGCGCTGGTGCCGAGGGCCTGGGCGATCGACTGGGCGATGGGGCGGAGCTGCCGCTCGAGGTAGTGCTCGTAGTCGAGCGGCGCCCCGCTGCGCGCCTCCACCGGCTCCGGGCCGGCGCGGGTCATCACGTAGTCCACGCGCCCGCGGCGATCCGTCCAGCCCAGGAGGCGCGCCGCGCGGACCTGCGGCGTCTGGGACTCGTACGCCTCGGCGGGACGCCGGAGCGCCTTCCGGTAGACGAGCTCGCCGTCGAGCTCGCCCCGGGGGAGCCGGGCCGCGGTCTCACGGCCGAAGGCGCGGAGCCCGGCCTCCGCATCGCTGCCGAAGAGGCGCCGCAGGAGCTCCACCTGGAAGCGGCGGGCCAGCGGCGTGGAATCGCTCCGCACCGCCTCCATCCCGCGCACTTCCAGCTCGGTCGCGTCTCCGGGCAGCAGGAGCAACCCGGCGTAGCCCTTGCCGCGCCCGCGCCCGTCCAGGCTCACGTCGCCGCGGAGCCGCGGGATGAAGAAGCGCCGGTAGACCTTCTCGCACCGCATGGCGAGGTGCGAGGCGACGTCGTGCTCCCTGGGGATGCGCTCGGCGTGGGGCCCGTTGAGCGCCCCCGCCAGCTCGCGGCCGAGGCCGGCGAGCGCCGCGTGTCCGGCGTCGTCGCGGAGACCGGAGCGGACGAAGACCGAGTCGGTGTCGCCGTAGAGCACCTCGTGGCCCCGTGCCTCGAACCAATCGCGTGCCGCCCGCAGGAAGAGCTGCCCGAAGGAAGTGATGGCCCCCGCCAGCTCGGTGCGGGCGTAGCGGCAACCCGAGGCGCCCAGCACGCCGTAGAACGAGTTCTGGAGGATCTTGTAGACGTGGGCCGCAGTGTCGTCGCCGGCGCGGAGCGCCGCCTCCCGCTCGCGCGCGTAGCGCTCCAGGATGCCGGGCAGGATCCCCTCGCTGCGGTCGAAGCGGGCGCCGTTGGGCGCCACCAGGTCGTCGGGCCGGGGGAGCGCCGTGGCGCGCGCGTGCGCGAGCGGGTCGAGGTGGAACGTCCGCATGAGCGACGGGTAGAGGCTGCGGAAGTCGAGGACCAGGACGTTCTCGAAGAGGCCCGCCTCGGCCGCGAGCACGGTGCCTCCCGCGGCGCCGGAGATGGGCGCGTCCGTGCGGGCGGGTGGCACCACCCGCCGCGTGCGCAGCGCAGCGCCGTAGATCCGCTCGAAGGCGGGGATGCTGGTCCAGGCCAGGTTCAGGGAGACGCCCGTCAGGGCGGCGCGCCGGGCGGTGAGCGTGTCGAGCCCGGTCTTTGCCAGGATGGCCAGGACCAGCTCGGCGTCGCGGAGGCAATAGGCGCAGAAGCGGGCCGGCGCCTCGCGCTGCAGGCGCTCCAGCTCGCGGAGCTTCGCCTCGCCGCGCAACGACACGGTCTTGCCCTCACCCAGGATGGCCTGCGCGACGCCGTCGAGCGTGAGGTCGTCGAGCCGCCGCCCCGAAGCGCGGACGAGCCGCATGGCGTCGAGCACGGCGCGCCCCGTCAACTCGACCGGGCGCCCGACACCCGTGCGCGAGCGCAGCGCCACGCCGCCGGGGACTCGCCCCACGTCGAAGGGGATCCCGTGCGCCGCGTGCCGCGCGGCGAGGACCTGCAGGTCGAAGTCGACGACGTTCCAGCCGGTGACCACGTCGGGGTCGCGCGCGCGGAGGCGCTCGCCCAGCAACGTCAGGAGCGCTCTCTCGGAGGGGACGCTCGTCACGGTCGGTGAGTCCACCGCTGGCCCGACGAAGAGCACCTCCCCCGGGCCCCCGGCGCCGGCGAGGGACACCGCGGTGACCGCGCCGCCCCGGTCGGTCTCGATGTCGAGGGCGAGCCACGCCAGCGTCGGCGCCGCGGCGGTGGGGGCGAGCTCCGGGTTCACGAAGACCACGTCGACGCGACGGCCCGGGACCGGCTCGCCCCGGAGGGCCACAGGCCCGGCCAGCCCGAGCGCGAGGAGCGCGTCCGAGGCCCGGCCGCGCTCGACGTGCAGCGCGGGGGCGCCGCCCGCGGCCAGCCGCCGCCAGGCGTCGTCGGCCGCACCCGCTGGCAGGTGGACGCGGGCGAGGGCGGCGCCGGCGAGATCGGACCAGCAGGTCGGGTCGACGGTGGCGCCGTGGCTGTCGGCGAGCAGGGCGGCGGCGCGGGGGCCGTCCGCGGCGGCCACGTACACGGCGGGCGCCGGCGCGGGCAACACCAGCGCGAAGCTGCGCCCGTCCTCGAGCCGCCCGGTCGCGAGGATGCGCCGCGGCGCGTCCGGTCGGTGCTCGTCCCACGCCGAGACGATGAAGCCGCGCACCTCGGTCACCCGGCAGCCCTCACGTGGACCGCAGGAGAGCATGCCGGGCCGACAGTGAGGCGCGCGGAAACGTCCGCGCCCCCGCGCCGCGCGCGCTACGAATCAGTTCCACGTGCGCGGCGTCGAGGCCGCGAGGAGCGCGACATGACCCGCCGCCTGCCGTCCGCGGTCCGCGCCGTTCTCCTGGCCGTCGCCACGCTCGCCCCGGCGCCCGCGCGGCCGGAAGCCGTCGGGCTCACGCCGGAGACCCGGGCCCGGCTCGTCGAGGACCTCGTGGAGGCGAACCGGATCCTGGCTGATCAGGGCGTGCTCGACGCGTACGGACACGTGAGCGTCCGCCACCCGACCGAGCCGGGCCACTTCCTCATGGCGCGCTCGCTCGCGCCCGAGCTGGTGACGGCGGCGGACGTGCTCGACCACGACCTCCAGGGGCAGGCGCCAGCGGCCGGCGGCGCCGCGCTCTACCTCGAGCGCTTCGTGCACGCCGAGATCTACCGCGCCCGCCCCGACGTGAGCGCCATCGTGCACAGCCACGCGCCTTCGCTCATCCCGTTCGGCGTCACCGGCGTGCCGCTCCGGCCGCTGTACCACATGAGCGCGTTCCTCGGGTCGGGCGTGCCCGTCTTCGACATCCGTGCCGTGGCGGGTGCGTCGGACATGCTGGTGCGAACGCCGGCGCTCGGGCGCGCGCTCGCGGCGGCGCTCGGCCTCCACAACGTGGCGCTCCTCCGCGGTCACGGCGCGGTCGTCGTCGGGCCGGATCTCCCGCACGCGGTGTTCCGCAGCGTGTACGCGGAGCTGAACGCGCGGCTGCAGGCGCAGGCGCTCGCGCTCGGCGGGAACGTCCGCTACCTCGACGCGGAGGAGGCGCGCCGCGCCGAGGCGGCCCTCGAGGCCACGCTGGTCCGGCCGTGGGAGCTGTGGCGACGGCGGGCGCAGGCGCGCTGACGTCCGGATGAACGACCGCGCGGCCCGCCCGCCCCACCGCAACTCGGGCCGGGAGGCGCCCCCCTGCGCGCGCGCCCCCCGGCCCTCGAACTCCGCGCTCACCACCTCACTTCGGCGCCGGCCACTCCCGCGGCTGGGTCATGTTCTCGGGCTTGAGCATGTCGTTCAGCGCCTCCTTCGTCATGAGTCCCTTCTCCAGCACGAGGTCGTAGACGGGCCGGCCGCTGGCGAGCGCCTCCTTGGCGATGGCGGCCGACTTCTCGTAGCCGAGCACCGGGTTGAGCGCGGTGACGAGCCCGATCGCGCCCCGCACCATCTGTGCGTTGCGCTCCCTGTTGGCCCGCACGCCGATCACGCACTTCTCGGTGAAGACGCGGGCGGCCTTCTCCAGCAGCGCCGCGCCCGACAGCAGGTCGTAGACGATGACGCACTCCACCGGGTTCAGCTCCAGGCTGGAGAGCTCGGCGGCCATGGTGACCGTCGTGTCGTAGCCGGCCAGCTGATAGACGATGGAGCTCGTGACCTCGGGGATGACCGGGTTCACCTTGCCCGGCATGATCGACGATCCGGGCTGCATCGCCGGCAGGGTGATCTCGTAGAAGCCGGTGCGCGGCCCCGACGACATGAGCCTGAGGTCGTTCGCGACCTTCGAGATCGCGATGCCGGTGCGCTTCAGCGCGCCCGACATCTCGATGTAGCCCGCGCCGTCGGAGGAGGCGCCCACGAGGTCGCGCGACTGCACGAAGGGGAAGCCGGTCAGCTCGGCCAGCTTCGCGATCGCGAGCTTCCCGTAGCGCGGCGGGCTGTTGAGGCCGGTGCCGATGGCGGTGCCGCCCAGGTTCACCTTGTAGAAGGCATCGCGCGCGTGGCCGAGCTGGACCAGGGCCTCGTTCAGCGTGTCCGCGAAGCCGGCGAACTCCTGCCCGAGCGTCACCGGGACGGCGTCCTGCATCTCGGTGCGGCCCATCTTGATGACGTCGGCGAACTCGACGCCCTTGGCGCCCAGGGCGGCGCGCAGGCCCTCCAGGCTCTTCTGCGTCTCGCGCAGCTGCAGCAGGACGGCCAGCTTGGCGGCGGTGGGGTAGTTGTCGTTCGTGGACTGCGACAGGTTCACGTCGTCGTTCGGGTGGAGGAACCTGTACTCGCCGCGGCGGTGGCCCATGAGCTCGAGGCCGCGGTTCGCCACCACCTCGTTCACGTTCATGTTGGTGGAGGTGCCGGCGCCGCCCTGCATCATGTCGATGACGAACTCGTCGTGGAGCTTGCCGGCGATGAGCTCGTCGCAGGCGGCCACGATCGCCTTCATGCGGTCGGTGGGGAGCGCGCCCACCTCGTGATTGGCGAGCGCCGCCGCCTTCTTGACGTAGGCGTACGCCACGATGAAGTTCGGGAAGTGCCGGACCTGGTGGGTGTCGAACGGGAAGTTCTCGAGCGCGCGCGAGGTCTGCGCGCCCCAGTAGGCGGCGGCGGGGATCTCCCGGTCTCCCAGCGAGTCGTGCTCGATGCGGGCGCCGGCGGCGCGGGCGGGGAGCGGCAGGGCGAGGGCGAGGCCGAGCAGCGCGGCCACGAAGCGGTGTACGTGGGTCATGAGGTCTCCTGACGGCGGGGTGTCCGACGCCTATCCAAGCCCGGTGCCAGCGCAGTGCGCGGCGCAATTCTTCAGCGGTGGCGCGGGCCGGTGGCGAGAGGACGCCCGGGGAGCCGCCCGCGAACCCTCATGCGCGCACGCAACGATCCAGCGGCCCCGGCGCCGCGAGGAGAGGCCTGGCGCGCGTTTGGAAGGGGTATGAGAAAGCTCAAGCCTTGCGGCGGCTCATGGCGGTTGGCGGCGGCTTTTCAGCCACCTGCTCACCGCCGACTGCGAGATGCCGAGCAGCCGCGCCGCCACCGACTGGCTCCCCTCGGCGCGGCGCAGCGCCTCGTCCACGAGGAGCTGGCGCCCCTCGGCGAGCGTCGGGAAGCGCTCCAGGTTCGAGAACGGGTTCGGACCGCCCTCTCCCGGAGCCGCCGGCGCGTCCGCGGCCCGCTCGCCGATGGCCCGCTTGAAGGCGTCCATCGACAGGACCCTGCCCTGGTGCAGCCCGACCGCGTCCGAGACCATGGCCCGCAGCTCGCGGACGTTGCCCGGGAAGGCGTAGCTGGCGAGCAGCCCCGCGAGCTGCCTCGGCGGGGTGGGCTTCTTCTTCGCGAACTCGCGCGCCGCCTCGCCGAGGAAGTGGTCGAGGAGCAGCGGGATGTCGCCGCGACGGTCGCGGAGCGGCGGCACGTGCAGGTGGTGGGAGCGGAGCCGGTAGAAGAGGTCCTTGCGGAACGTGCCGGCGTCGCGGCGCGCGGCCAGGTCGTGGTGCGTCGCCACCACCACGCGGGCCCGCATGAAGCGCGGCCGGTCGCTGCCGAGCGGGTAGTACTCGCCCTCCTGCAGGAGCCGGAGCAGCTTCACCTGCGACGCGGGCCCCAGATCGCCGATCTCGTCCAGGAACAGGGTGCCCTCCGACGCCCGCTCCACCATCCCGCTGCGCGCCTCGTTGGCGCCGGTGAAGGCGCCGCGCACGTGGCCGAAGAGCGTGTCGGCGAAGACCGCATCGTCGAGCCCGGCCACGTTCACCGCCACGAGCTCGCCGCGGCGGCCGCTGGCGAGGTGGAGGGAGCGGGCCACCAGCTCCTTGCCGGTGCCGCTCTCGCCCGTGACCAGCACCGGCTGGACCCCGCGCGCCACGGCCTCGACGTAGTGGAAGATGGCGCGCATGGCCTTGTCCTGGGTGAAGAAGGCCTCGAAGGCCGCCGGGTGCTCCAGCCGATCGTCCAGGAAACGGCGCCGCATCTCGCCGGTCTCGCGCTGCAGCTCCTGCACGCGCACCGCGCGGCGCACGCCCTTGACGATGCGGTCCTCCTCGGCCGTCTTCACGAAGTAGTCGAACGCGCCCGCGCGCATGCAGGCCACCGCCGTCTCGAGCTGGTTCAGCGCGCTCACCACGATCACCGAGACCTCGGGGTGCTCCTCGGCCAGCTGCGCCAGGAGCTCCTCGCCGGAGAGGTGCGGCATCGTCAGGTCGAGGAGGACGAGCCCGATCCCGTGGCGCTCCACGAGGCGCAGGACCTCGCGCGCGTCCTGGCACGTGAAGAGGTGCGTGATGCCGGCCTGCCGCTCCAGGCTGAGCGACATGGTGTTGAGCCAGGCCGGCTCGTCGTCCACCAGGAGCACGCCGAAGGCGGGATAGCGGGTCTCGGTCATGCGGCGCGCTCCGCGGCCGGCACGGGCAGCGAGAGCCGCGCGGCGGTGCCCGCACCGGCGGTGGACTCGAAGCCGAGCGTGGCCGCGTGCTCCTTCACGATGCTCGCCGAGACGGCGAGCCCCAGCCCCGTCCCACCCCGCTCGCGCTTCGTGGTGAAGAAGGGCTCCGTGACGTGCGCGAGGTGCTCGGGCGGGATCCCCACCCCCTCGTCGCGCACCTCCAGCCAGGCTCGGCCACCCTCGGCCCAGGTGCGGATCGCGATCCCGCGGGAGCGGTCGGGCAGCGCCTGGCAGGAGTTCACGAGGAGGTTCACCACCACCTGCTCGAGCCGCTGGGTGTTGCCGCGGACCCGCGGCAGGTCGGGGGCGAGCTCGAGCGCCAGCCGATCGGTGCTCCGGCGCACGAGCCCGTCCACGAGCCGCAGCGCGGTGCGTACCACCTCGTTGAGGTCCACGTCGTCGTGCAGCGCCGGGTCGCCGCGCCGCGCGTAGTCCTTGAGGTCCTCCACGATGCGCTTCACTCGCCGCGAGGCATCGAGCATCTCGGCCGTGAGCCGCGGCAGGGCGTCGCGCAGGCGAGACCAGCGGAGGCCCCCCAGCGTGAAGTCGCCGGCGCGGCCGCTGTGCTCCTCCAGGATCGGCGCGGCGTCGGCCAGCACGTCGGCGATGACCTGCAGGTCCACGAGCAACAGGCCGTTCGGGTTGTTGATCTCGTGCGCCACACCGGAGACGAGCACGCCCAGCGCGGCCATCTTGTCGGCCTGAAGGAGCTGCTGCTGGTTGCGGCGCAGCTCCTCCTCGGCGTGGATGCGCTCGGCCACCTCGCGCGTCAGCTCGCCGGTGCGCAGCGCCACCTGCCGCCTGAGGGTGCGCGACCACAAGGCCATCCCGGCGAGGAGCAGCACGAGCGGGGAGAGGATGAGCGCGCCCCAGCGCAGCGCCTCGCGCCAGGCGAGGCCGGGCGGCTCGAGCGGGCCCAGCCAGGCGTCGTGGATGGCCTGGTACTCGCCGGTGTTCTTGAGGATCGCGAGCCCCTCGGAGAGCCGCGCCACCAGCTCCTCGTCGCGGCTCGCCACCGCGAAGCCGTAGCGCTCCACCGCCACCGGGGCGCCCATGGCCTCCAGGTTGGCGAGGCGCAGCTCGCGCACGAGATACAGCCCGGGCAGCTTCGCCATGAGGGCGTAGTCGCGCTTCCCGGCCGCGAGCTCCAGCAGCACGTCGGCGTGAGTGTCCACCGGGACCGGGCGCACCTCCGGGTGATGCTGCAGCAGCATCTCGTGCATGATGCCGCCGCGCAGCACCAGCACCTCCCTGCCGCGCAGGTCGTCGAAGCCGCGGGCGCGGGGGGCGTCGCGGCGCCCGAAGATGGAGTGGGCCACGAGCGTGGTGGGCGGCGTGAAGCGGATGTCGCGGGCGCGCTCCTCGGAGAAGGACATGCCGGCCAGCGCGTCCAGCTCGCCGGCGCCGAGGCGGCGGCGCATCTCGTCCCAGCGGCCGAGCCGGATGTCCACCCGCAGCCCCACCGTGCGCGCGATGGCGCGGGTGAGCTCCACGTTGAAGCCGGCCGGCTTCCCGGAGGCGTCGATGAACTCGTACGGTGGGTAACTGCGGTCGCCGCCCACCACCACGATCGCCTGCTGCGGATCGTCCTCGAGCGGCTGGGCGCGAGCCGCGTTCGCGGCGAGGACGAGGGCGAGGAGCCAGGCTTTGGGGCGCCTCAGCATCGCTCCCATCATGGCACGGGGCGCCGCCGCGGAGGTCAGCCGGGAGGGGCGCAGCCGGGCTCGGCCGCGCGCCCGGCGAGGGGACGAGGAAGTGCGCCCCCTCGCCGGACCGTGTTCATTCGCCCCCGGCAGCCCCTCGCTGCGAGGAGTCGGAGGCGTTCACGAAGCGCTTCTCATCCAGGGTGAGGTCGTCCCAGAGGAGATGCAGGCGTGTCATCCATTCCGGGTGGTGAACGGCCCAGTCCTGGTCCTTGGCGCACTCGCTCATGAGGTGCAGGTAGCGTTCGAGGGCGCCCTCATCGGTCGGCTCGACCATCATTTTCGCGGAGACTCCGGTGGCGCGCCTCGCGGCCACGATCTCGCCCCACTCAGGACTCCTGGCGGATCCTCAGAACGCCCGCGACTGGCCGCCGTCCACCACCCAGCACGCTCCGCTCACCCAGCTCGCGCGCTCGCTGAGGAGGAACGCGACGACGGCCGCGACCTCCTCCGGCCGGCCGAAGCGGCCGCCCGGGATCTCGCGCGAGACGAACTCCGCGATGCCCTCCGGATCGGCCTTCTGCCGGCGCTCCCAGCCGCCGCCGGGGAACGCGATGGAGCCGGGCGCGACCGCATTGACGCGGATCCCGTCCGCCGCGAGATCGCGCGCCATCGCCTTCGCGAGCGCCATCTCCGCGGCCTTGGCGGCGTTGTAGGACGGGCCGCCGCCCGCCTCGCGCCCCCAGATCGAGGTGACGACGACGATCGCTCCGCCCCCGCGCTTGCGCAGCGCCGGCACCGCGCGGCGGCTCGCGCGCAGCGCCGGCCAGAAGTTGCGATCGAGGGCGGCGCGGAAGTCGTCCTCGTCGGCGTCGTCGAAGTGACGCGCGCCCGACCCGCCCACGTTGTTCACGAGGAGGTCCAGGCCGCCGAAGGCCGCGACGGTGCCGTCGAGGAGGGCGTCGATCCCCTCCGCCGTCGTGAGGTCGCACTGCACGGTGAGGTGGGGACCCGGCCCGGCGGCCGCGAGCGCGCGGCGCACGTCCGCGAGCCCGTCCTCGCCGCGAGCGCCGACGGCGACGCGCGCGCCCTCGCCCGCGAGCGCGACGGCGATCGCCCGCCCGATGCCGCGGCTGCCGCCCGTGACCACCACCGCCTTGCGCGTGAGCCCCAGATCCATCTCGTCCTCCGCAGGTCGCCCATCGTGACCAGCCATCGGCCGTGGTTCCAGCCGGCGGTCAGGAGACTACCCGCCGAGGACGTGCATCCGCTCACGGAAAGGCACATGGGCGCGCGACAGCGCGGCAAGAAGCGCAGCGCAGGAGGAGAGCCATGGCGACGGTCCGAGACGAGGTCCTGGCGGCGAACACCGACTACGTGAGGAGCTTCGGAGACAGGGGCAAGCTCGCCATGCCCCCTGCGCGCCACTTCGCGATCCTGACCTGCATGGACGCCCGGCTCGATCCGGCCAGGTACGGCGGCTTGCGAGAAGGCGACGCCCACGTCATACGCAACGCCGGAGGGCGGGTCACCGACGACGCGATCCGGTCGCTCGTCATCTCGCACAAGCTCCTCGGGACGAACGAATGGTTCGTCATCCACCACACCGACTGTGGAATGGAGACGTTCACGGACCAGGTCATGCGCGAGCTCTGCGCGAAGAGCCTCGACACGGCGGTGCTCGACTCGTCGGGCTGGCGCGACGTGGGCAGGGGACCCGGCTCGACGGAGGCCGAGTTCATCGACTGGCTCACCATCGAGAACCAGGAGCAGAGC
>JBJMQK010000368.1:0-2706 GCA_045802735.1 Anaeromyxobacteraceae bacterium
CGTCGCTGCCCGACCGGGAGAGGCGCGTGATCGAGCTGCGCTTCGGCCTCGACGGACGTCAGCCGTGCACGCTCGAGGAAGTCGGCAAGGCCTTCGGCGTCACGCGCGAGCGCATCCGACAGATCGAGAACAACACGCTCAAGCGGCTCGAGTCGCTGCCGGAGGCCCAGGGCCTCCGCGACTGCGTGTAAGCGCGGCCCAAATCATCCGGACCCTCCGAAAGCGCCGGCACCGCCGGCGCTTTCGCATGCGGCGATCAGGCTTTTAGTTCGTCCTCGACGGCGCGGGCGACCGGGACGAACAGCTTGCAGTGCGGACACTTGAACCCGCGGTAGCGCTCGCCAGCACCGCTCCCGATCAGCTTCGGCCGGAACTTCTTCTTGCAATGCGGGCAGAGCACGTCGACCGCGTCCCGCCCATCCGCGCTCTCGACCATCCGCCCACCGTACCTGCGGGCCGCGGTGTCAGGTCGGTCTACCCCGAGAGGCTGACCGACTCGATCCGCACCTCGTCGAGCGGCCTGTCCTGCGCGTCAGTCGCGGTGCTCCCGATGTCGTTGACGACGTCCATCCCGCCGGTGACGCGCCCGAAGACCGTGTGGGCGCCGTCGAGCCAGGGGCACGCGGCCGCAGTGACGATGAAGAACTGCGACCCGTTCGTGTTCGGCCCGGAGTTGGCCATCGCGAGCGCGCCGCGCTCCACGCGGTTCGGGTTGATCTCGTCCTCGAACTGGTAGCCGGGACCGCCCGTGCCGGTGCCGGTCGGGTCGCCCCCCTGGATCATGAAGTCCGGGATCACGCGGTGGAAGATCACGCCGTCGTAGAAGCCGTCGCGCGCGAGCTTCGTGAAGTTCTCGACCGTCTTCGGCGCGTCGTCGTCGAAGAGCTCGACTTCGATCGCGCCCCTGTTCGTCTGGATCGTTGCGGTGCTCATGGCGGCGGATCGTACTGGAGGCTCCCTCTGCACCGACGCGACTGCCGGTCGCGCGCGGCGTCGCCCCTGGGGACGAATCGTCGCGATGTTGTCGCGAGTCCGTGACACGCGCGTGACGCCTTTGCCGTTACCCTCGGGTTCGCCGTGGGCGGGCGGGGGCTGGGGATGGGGCCCGCGGCAGCGGGCGCAAGCCTCGGCAGCACGACCGCCGCTTGGCGGCGAGACATGCGAGTCTCACGACCCGTGATCGCGCTGCTCGGCAACCTCGCCCGTGACCTGCTGCCCGGACAGGCCCCTCGCGTCGGCGGCGGTGCGTTCCACGGCGCGCGCGCGCTCCACCACCTTCGCGTGCCCTCGCGCGTCTACGCGCGCTGCGCGGAGTCGGATCGGGCGGACCTTCTGCCGCCCGTCGTCCGCCTCGGCACGCCGGTCGTGTACGTCCCCGGCAGCGCCACCGCGTCGTTCGTGCTCGAGTACCACGGCGAGGAGCGGAAGATGCGGCTCGAGGCGGTCGGCGACAGCTGGGAACCGGCGGACGTTCCGCCGCTGCCGGACGCCGTGCGCTGGGTTCACGTCGCGCCGCTCGCGCGTAGCGACTTTCCCGTCGCCACGCTCGCAGCGCTTGCGCGCGGCCGCCGCGTCTCGCTCGACGCGCAGGGGCTCGTGCGCGTGCCCGAGACGGGCGAGCTCCGGCTCGACGCCGACTACGACCGAGACATCCTGCGCCACGTGTGGACGCTGAAGGTGAGCGACGAAGAGGCCGAGGTGCTCGGCGACCTGCAGTCGCTGCCCGTCCGCGAGATCGTGGCGACGCACGGCTCGCGCGGCTCGACCGTCTACACCGGCGACCGCGTGGAAGAGGTGCCCGCTTACGCATTCGAAGGCGACCCGACGGGCGCCGGCGACGCCTTCTCCGTGGCGTATATCGCCGCCCGCTCGAGCGGCTTCGCGCCCGCCGCGGCCGCCCGGCGCGCAACGGCCGTCGTCGCGGCCGTCCTCACCGCCGCGTGATCGCTCTCGCAACGACCGCTTCGGGAACGTTTGCGGTCGACCTGGAGACGGAGGAGGTCGCACCGGCAGTGCCCATCACGCCCGCCCCGCCGCCGCCGCTGAACCTGCCGCGCGTCCTCGCCGCGGCGGCCGCCGGCTCGACGGTCGTCGCGCTCGTCGACGCCCGGCCGCCGATGCTCGTCTCCCACGACGCCGGCTCGACGTGGCGCGAGTCGGGCCGCGGCCTCCCTCCCGGCCGCGCAGTCGCCATCGCGGACGACGACCCGGACACGCTCGTCTTCGCCGCCCGCAACCGGCTCTACGTCTCGCGGGACGGCGGCGTCTTCTGGACGGCGCTCGCCGCCGAGCTTCCGGAGATCGCCGCCGTCGCCGTCAGGGCAGGCTGAACTCGCCGCGGGCGATCACGACGGCTGAGCCGCCGACGCGGACCCGCTCGAGCCGCTCGCCCGCGCCGTCGGCCTGCGCGTAGAGGCGCGACGGACGTCCGATCTCGACGCCCTGCACGATCTCGATCTCCTCGCCGAACCGCGTCCGGCCGTGGCGCGCGAGGTGCACCGAGAGCGGCCCGGCGGCCGACCCCGTCGCCGGATCCTCCGCCACGCCGAGGCCCGGCGCGAACGAGCGCACCTTCCAGGTGCCGCCGTCGGCCGCGAAGCAGATCACGCCGCCGGCGCCGAGCACATGCCCGAGAGCGGCGTAGTCCGGTGCGAGCGCGGCGACGTCACCCGCCGACGGAAGCTCCACGTAGACGAACCGCGGGCC
>JBJMQK010000370.1:0-4974 GCA_045802735.1 Anaeromyxobacteraceae bacterium
TCGAGCGTCACGACGCCCGTCCCGAGGTTGTAGTAGCCGACGACCACATTTTTCGTGTAACGGCGCCGCTCCCTCGGCAGACCACGACGAGGGGCGCGAGCCGCCCGCGAACGGGCCAGCGCCGGGGGGCGAACCATGCGCTTCGACACGATCATCATCGGCGCCGGCCAGGCGGGGGTACCGCTCGCGGAGCGGCTCGTCCGCGCCGGGCAGCGGGTGCTGCTCGCCGAGCGCGCCCGGGCCGGCGGGACCTGCATCAACTACGGGTGTACGCCGACGAAGACGCTCGTCGCGAGCGCGCGCGCCGCGCACGAGGCGCGCACGGCGCGTCGGCTCGGCGTCGAGGTCGGGGGGGTGCGCGTCGACTTCCGCGCCGCGATGGCGCGCAAGGACGCCATCGTCGGGCAATGGCGCGCGGGGGTCGAGCGGCGCCTGTCGGCGGCGGGTGAGCGGCTCACCTTCGCGCGCGGGCACGCCCGCTTCACCGGCGACCGCGTGCTCGACGTCGGCGGCGAGCGGCACGAGGCGGGCGCGGTGGTGGTGGACGTCGGCGCCCGCCCCGCGCTGCCGGCCGTGGAGGGCCTCGAAGGCACCCCCTGGCTCGACAACCGCCGGGTGATGGAGCTCGGCGAGCTCCCGTCGCACCTCCTCGTCCTCGGCGGCGGCTACGTCGGGTGCGAGTTCGCGCAGCTGTTCCGCCGCTTCGGCGCCGAGGTCACGGTCGTGAACCAGGGCCCGCACCTCCTCGCGCGCGAGGACGAGGACATCTCGGCCGAGGTCGAGGCGGCCTTCCGCGCCGAGGGTATCGCGCTCGCCCTCGGCGTGGCGCCGATCCGCGCCGAGGGCGGCGCCGGCGCGGTGGCGCTCACGCTCGCCGACGGCCGGCGGGTCGCGGGCTCGCACCTCCTCGTCGCGACCGGGCGGCGGCCGAACACCGCCGACCTCGGCTGCGACGCGGGCGGCCTCGCGCTCGACGCGCACGGCTACATCCGCGTGGACGACGCGTTTCGCACCAGCGCGCCGGGGGTGTACGCCGTCGGCGACGTCACGGGAGGCCCGCAGTTCACGCACACCTCCTGGGACGACCACCGCCTCGTCTTCGAGGTGCTGATGGGACGGCCCGCGCGGCCGCGCTCGGGGCGGGTCATCCCGTACACCGTCTTCGTCGATCCGCCGGTCGCCGGGGTGGGGCTCACCGAGCGCGAGGCGAGGGCGCGCGGCGTCGCCTACGAGCTCGCGACCCTGCCCTTCGGGAACATCGCCCGCGCGATCGAGATCGACGAGACCGCAGGGAAGCTGAAGCTGCTCATCGACCCCGCCACGGAGCGGATCCTGGGCGCCTCGATCGTCGGCTCCGAGGCCGGCGAGCTCATCCACGTCTTCGCGGTGCTGATGCAGGCCGGCGCCTCCGCGCGCCACCTCGTCGACGTCGAGTGCGTGCACCCGACGTTCGCCGAGGGGCTCCAGACGCTCGTGATGAAGCTCCCCCGGTACGCGCTCTCGTGACCGCTCGGGCCTCGCCCCGCTTCGGGGCTGCGGCGGCGGGGGGCGGGCGGCACACCACGCGCTTCCACTCCTGGAGGCATGATGCACCGATCGTCCAAGGCGTGCCGGCTGACGACCGCGTCGCTCGCCGGCGCGGCCGCCCTCGCAGCGCACGCGCAGCAGATGCCGAACCCGTACGGTGAAAACGTCGCGGTGGAGGCCGCGCGGCGCGCCGCCGCCGCGGCCATCGCGGAGGCGAAGCGGAACGGCTGGACCGTCGCCGCGGCCGTCGTGGACACCGGCGGCGACCTCGTCTACTTCGAGAAGATCGACGGGACCCAGCACGGGAGCACGCACGTCGCGCAGGAGAAGGCGCGCTCCTCGGTGATGTTCAAGCGCCCGACGAAGGCCTTCGAGGACGGCGTGAAGGGCCAGGCGGTGAACCTCCTCGGCCTCCCCGGCGCCGTTCCGCTCGAGGGCGGCGTCCCCATCGTCGTGAGCGGCAAGATCGTCGGCGCGCTCGGAGTGAGCGGCGCGACGTCGGCACAGGACGGGCAGTGCGCGCGAGCCGGCGTGGAGGCGATCGCCGGGCAGGGCGGGCGCGCGGAGGGCACGGCACCACCGCCGCAGCAGGGGGCCCCGCCTCCCGCGAAGAAGTGAACCGCACGCGGCGGTGACGCAGGGAGTGCCCGGCCCTAGGATACCGGCATGCCCAAGATGCGCGTCGGTATCCTCACGGGGGGCGGCGACGTCCCCGGCCTCAACTCCGTCATCAAGAGCGTCGTCTACCGCGCCAGCCAGTTCAACGCCGAGGTCATAGGCCTGCGGCGCGGATGGGAGGCGCTCACGCACCTCGACCTCTCCGACCCCGCCAGCAAGGCGCGCTACGTGCTGCCGCTCACCCGCGAGAACACGCGCACGGTCGATCGGACCGGCGGCACGTTCCTCCACTCGTCCCGCACGAACCCCTCGAAGATGAAGAAGGTGCCGAAGCACCTCGCCGGGCGCAGCTTCCCGTCGTCGCAGAGCACGAAGGGCGGCGTGACGAGCACGGTCTACGACCTCTCCGAGCAGGTGCAGGCGAACCTCTCGGCGCTCGGCATCGAGTACCTGCTCGCCATCGGCGGCGACGACACGCTCTCCTACGCCGCGCGCCTGCACCAGCTCGGCGCCAAGGTGATCGCGATCCCGAAGACGATGGACAACGACGTCCGCAACACCGAGTACTGCATCGGGTTCTCCACCGCCATCACGCGCGCGCTCGCGGCGATCCAGCGCCAGCGCACCACGGTGGCGTCGCACGAGCGCATCGGCATCTTCCGCGTGTTCGGGCGCGACGCCGGCTTCACCGCGCTGTACACCGCCTTCGTGAGCAGCATTCGCTGCGTCATTCCCGAGTACAAGGTGAACCTCGAGAAGCTCATCGAGCTGCTCATGCGCGACAAGCGCTCGAACCCCTCCGGCTACTCGCTCGTGGTGCTCTCCGAGGGCGCCGAGTGGGAGGGGTACCAGGTGCAGGAGTACGGCGAGCCGGACGCCTACGGCCACCGCAAGAAGGCGAGCGTCGCCGAATCGCTCTCCGACGAGATCAAGCGGCGCACCGGCGAGGAGACGATCGCGTCGGATCTCACGTACGACCTGCGCTCGGGCGACCCCGACTTCATCGACAAGCTGGTGGCGTCCACGTTCGGCACGATGGCGCTCGACGCCGTCCTCGCCGGGGAGAGCGGCCACATGTCGGCGATCGTGAACGGCCGCTACGACCTCGTGCCGATCCCCGACCCGAAGCTCGGGCCACGGCACGTCGACGTCGCGACCATGTACAACGTCGACCGCTACCGGCCGACGTACGAGAACAAGCGCGGCCTGCCGGTGTTCCTGAACGCGCTCTGAGACTTGAAAACGGGGCTGCGCCCCGCCGCGCCGAGCAAAGCTCGTCGGGGCCCCACCCTGCTCGCCGGGTCCCGTGCGCCCGCGCGGGCGGCTGACGCCGCTCCCGCGCTGGCGCCCCGGCGCGCTCGCTACGCTCGCGTGTCCGCCACGGCCTTCGGCGCGAGCGCGACCGCCTGGCGCAGCGCCTCGACGAGGCTGCCCGCGTCGGCCTTGCCGGTGCCGGCGATGTCGAACGCGGTGCCGTGGTCGACCGACGTGCGCACGAACGGCAGGCCGACGGTGATGTTCACGCCGGCCTCGAGGCCGAGCACCTTCACCGGGCCGTGGCCCTGGTCGTGGTACATCGCGACGACGAGGTCGAAGTCGCCGCGCCCCGCCCGGAAGAAGACCGTGTCGGCCGGGAGCGGCCCGTCGGCGGCGGCGCCGCGGGCGCGCGCCGCCTCGACGCCGGGCGCGACCTTGGTCTCCTCCTCGCCGCGGCCGAACAGGCCGTGCTCGCCCGCGTGCGGGTTGATGCCGCAGACGGCGATGCGCGGCCGCGGCATGCCCGCGCGCACCAGCGCGTCGTGGCCGCGCATGATCGTCCGCTCGACGAGCCCCGGCTCGATGCGCTCCACCGCGTCGAGGAGGCCGATGTGCGTCGTGACGTGGATGACGCGCAGCTTGGGCGTGGCGAGCATCATCGAGACCTCGCCGGTGCCCGAGAGCTTCGCGAGCAGCTCGGTGTGTCCGGGGAAGACGTGCCCGCCGGCGTGCAGCGCCTCCTTGTTGAGCGGCGCCGTGCAGATCGCCGCGATCTCGCCCGCCATCGCGAGCTTCACCGCGCGTGCGATGTACCGGTAGGCGGCGTCGCCCGCGACCGGGGAGAGCCGCCCCCACGGCAGGTCCGCCGGGACGATCCCGAGGTCCACGCAGTCGACGGCGCCACGCCGGTACGCGCCGGCCGCGGGGGACTCGACCGGGCGCACCTCCAGGGCGGCGCCGGCGAGCTTGCCGGCGGCGCGGAGCCGCGCGGCGTCGCCGATCACGACCGGCCGGCACATCGCGTACACCTCGTCGGTCGCGAGGGCCTTCATGACGATCTCGGGCCCGACGCCGGCCGGGTCCCCCATGGTGATCCCGACGATGGGTCCTGCCATCTCACACTCCTCCCGCGGTGCGCGGCGCGCCACGCCGCACGAGCGCCCGGAGCGCGGACCGGCAGCGCACGAGCGTCTCCGGGCCGCCGAACGCGCCCGCCTTCGTGACGATGGGGAGCGGCCGCGGCGTGTCGGCGACGCCGAGCGGCACGCCGGGCTCGACCTCGCCCACGAGGTGGAGCCCGCTCGCGCCGGCCGCGCCGAGGAAGGCGCGCGCGATGTCCCCGCCCGTCGCGACGGCGCCGCCGAGGCGCCCGGCGTGCGGGGCCGCGACCTGCCCGAGCGCCGCCGCGAGCGCTGGCCCGCGCTCGAGCCCGACCGGCGTCTCGCCGACGACGGCGAGGACGTCGTGGCCGCTGGCGAGCGCGGCGTCGAGCGCCGCGGCCGGCTGCGCCTCGCCCGCACGTTCGCCGAGGAGCGCCCGCGGATCGAGGTCGACGCGCGCGACACCCGGCTC
>JBJMQK010000415.1:0-2935 GCA_045802735.1 Anaeromyxobacteraceae bacterium
GCGCTGTCCGCGATCGCACGCGCCCCCGAACCGGGCAGGACAAGCGCCAGGTACTTCACGACATCGGTGATCGCGACGTCCCGGAACAGCGCCATTCCGAGCACGAGCCAGACGACCTGCTCGGCAGGGAAGCGCCGTCGCCGCAGTGTCGCCGTCCCCGTCGCTGAGAGCGCCTCCAACACCCACTTCGGGTTGATTGATGCCTGGAAACGAGCGAACAAGCCTCGATCGACCTGCGCAGCCCCAACGCCGAAGCCCATGCGACCGCCCTCCGTGGCGATCGCCGCATCATGATCTCCTGCGGTGGCGAGGCAAATGGGACGACAGCCCCTCGAAAATCCCCATTCATGCCGATCGGTTGGCCGCTAACCGATCGGCATTGGGTCTAGCGGCTCGTCGCGCCTCGCCTACTGCAACTCGCCGGGGATCAGGGTGGGGCGCGCGCCGGTCCGCCGCAGCGCCGGCGAGGTCGCGCGCGCCATCGCCCGGACCAGGCGGTCCACCGCGAGGTCCGCCGCCGCGATCGCGTTCTGCGCGATCGCCTCCGCGACGAGCTGGCCCTGGCCAGGGATCGCCGCGACGACGCGGCAGCGGATGTCGAGGCCGCCGCGCGGGCCGTTCAGGTCGACGAGGTGCACCGTCACGCGCCCGAGCCGCGCGCCGTAGCGGTGGGCCCAGACCTGGAGCCGCGTCTCGAGGCGCTGCCGGAAGTGGAAGGGGGCCTCGGTGCCCTGCACCCGGATCGTCAGCTTCATGGTCCGTCCTTTCGCGGCCCGTGTATCGGGCCGACGCGAGGAGGTTAGGCCCTGGCCGACCATGAGGCCATGACGAAAGATGAACGCGAAGGTGAGGTTCTCGCTATGGCGCTGGCGACCGGCAGTCGTACGCGACGCCGTACACCGTGAGGATGTTCGGGTCGTCGCGCTCCCACGTCACCCACACGTGCGTCGCGCCCTGCGCCTCCGCGATCCGCGTCGCCTCCTTGCGCGCCCAGTACTGCTGCTGGTCGCGCGACGTGCCCCAGCCGCCCTCGCCGTTCCCCTGGATCGGGCCGAGCTTCCGGCAGCGGCCGAGGTCGGCCGCCTCGACGTGCGCGGCGTCGCCGACGTCGAGCACCTCCGCGCGGTGGGGGGCGGTCGCGCAGGCGAGGAGCGCGAGCGCGAGGCCGAGGCTCGAGGTGCGCATGCCGCAGATCTAGCGGCGCACCGCGCCCGCGCTTCACCATGAAAGCGCTCCCATGGCCCTCCGCGTCGGCATCTACGTCTACGACGAGGTCGAGATCCTCGACTTCGCCGGCCCCTACGAGGTCTTCTCCACCGCCTCGCGCGTGGCGCTGCGCCGCGACCCCGGCGGCGACGCCCCGTTCACGGTCGCGCTCCTCGCGCGCGACGCGCGCCTCGTCACGGCGCGCGCCGGGCTCGCCGTGAAGCCGCACTTCACCCTCGACGACCACCCGCCGCTCGACGTCCTCGTCGTCCCGGGCGGCGTGCACGACGCGGAGCTCGCCCGCCCCGAGGTCATCGCCTGGATCGCGCGGCAGCACGCGTCGACGCGGCTCACCGCGTCGGTCTGCACCGGCGCCTTCCTCCTCGCCGCGGCGGGCCTCCTCGACGGGCTCGACGTCACGACGCACTGGGAGGACTGCGCCGACCTCGCCCGCGCCTTCCCGGCGCTGCGGGTGCGCGAGGGGGCGCGCTTCATCGAGCACGAGCGCGTCGTGACGTCGGCCGGCATCTCGGCCGGGCTCGACATGAGCCTGCGCCTCGTGGCGCGCCTCGCCGGCGAGCCGCTCGCGCACGCCACCGCGCGCCAGATGGACTACGCCTGGCGGAGCGAGCCGCGGTGAGCGCGACCGCCGCGATGCCGGGCGCGCCGGTCGTCGAGCTGTGGTTCGACTTCGCGAGCACCTACTCCTACGTCGCCGCGCTCCGCGCCGAGGGCGTGGCGGCGGCGGCCGGGGTGCGCCTCGCCTGGCGGCCGTTCCTCCTCGGCCCGATCTTCGAGGCGCAGCTCGGCATCAAGGACTCCCCGTTCAACGTGCAGCCGGCGCGCGGGCGCCACATGTGGCGCGACGTGGAGCGCCTGTGCGCGAAGCACGGCCTCGCCTGGCGTCGCCCGTCGGCGTTCCCGCGCAGCGGGCTCCTCGCCGCACGCGTGGCCTGTCTCGCCGCCGGCGAGCCCTGGCAGGGCGACTTCGTCCGCGGCCTCTTCGCCGCGAACTTCGCCGAGGACCGGGACATCGCCTCGCCGGAGGTCGTGGGCGACGTCCTCGCCCGGGCCGGCGCGGACCGGGACGCGGTCCTCGCGCGCGCGGCGGCGCCGGGCGCGAAGGCGGCGCTGCGCGAGGCGACCGCCGCCGCGCAGGCGCAGGGGTTCTTCGGCGCGCCGACGCTCATCGCGCACGGCGAGCTGTTCTTCGGCCAGGACCGGCTCGAGGACGCCGTCGCGTGGTGCCTCCGCGGCGAGATCGGCGTGCGGACGGCGCCATGCCTGGGAGCGCTCGTCGCGTCCTTCTACGCGGACGTCTGGAACCGCGGCGATCTCTCGCGCGTGCCGGCGCTCCTCCGCGAGGACTTCACGTTCCGCGGTTCGCTCGGCGCCGAGGTCACGGGCCACGCCGCCTTCGCCGCCTACGTGGAGAAGGTGCGCGGGGCGCTCGACGACTACCGCTGCGACATCCTCGTCCTCGTCGTGGAGGGCGCGCGCGCCTTCGCCCGCATGCGCTTCTCCGGCGTGCACCGGGGCGAGTTCCTGGGCTTCCCCGCGACGGGAAAGCGCGTCGAGTGGGCCGGGGCGGCGCTCTTCACGGCGGCACCCGACGGGCGCGTCGCCGACCTGTGGGTCCTCGGCGACGTGGCCGCGCTCCGCGCGCGGCTCGAGGCGAACGCGCGCGGATAGTCGGGCCGCTCGCGCGCCACGCGGCGGCCGGGTCCGC
>JBJMQK010000519.1:0-5102 GCA_045802735.1 Anaeromyxobacteraceae bacterium
CAGCGCCTCTCCCCGCTGCGCGTGGTCGTGCGCCCGCTGCAGGCGTTCTTCCAGCTCGAGGCGGCGAGCGGCATCGTCCTCCTCGCCTGCGCCGTCGCCGCGCTCGCGTGGGTGAACCTCGGCGGCGGCGAGGCCTACCGCGCGATCTTCGGCCTCGAGCTCTCCGCCGGAGCCGGCGCGGTCGCGGCGCGCTTCACGCTGTTGCAGCTCGTGAACGACGGGCTCATGACGATCTTCTTCTTCGTCGTGGGCATGGAGGTGAAGCGCGAGCTGGTCATCGGCGAGCTCCGGACGCCCGCGCGCGCGCTCCTGCCCGCGATCGCCGCCGTCGGCGGCATGATCGTGCCCGCCGGCATCTATCACGCGCTGAACCGGGGCGGCGAGGGAGGCGCCGGCTGGGGCATCCCCATGGCGACCGACATCGCGTTCTGCATCGGGTGCCTGCGGCTCCTCAGGCGGCGCGTGCCGCACGCGCTCCTCGTCTTCGTCACGGCGCTCGCGATCTTCGACGACATCGGGGGCATCCTCGTCATCGCGATCTTCTACGGGTCGGGGCTGCACGTCGCGTGGCTCGCCGCGGCCGGGGCCATCGGCGGCGCGCTCGCGGTCCTGTCGCGCCTGCGCGTGGGCAGCGGCGTCGCCTACGCGGTCGCCGGCGCCGCGCTCTGGTACGCCCTCCACCACGCCGGGATCCACCCGACGATCGCCGGGGTCGCCGTCGGGCTCGCGGTACCGGCGCGGATGGCGCGCGACGCCGGCCCCGAGCTCGAGCCGCCGCTCGACCGCTTCGTCCACGCGCTCCACCCGTGGGTCGCCTTCGGCGTGATGCCGCTCTTCGCGCTCGCGAACTCCGGCGTCGACCTGTCGAGCCTCGAGGCCTCGCAGCTCACCGGGCCCATCGCGCTGGGGACGGCCCTCGGGCTCTTCCTCGGCAAGCAGGCCGGCATCTTCGCGTTCGCCTTCGCGGCGACGCGGCTCGGCGTGTCGCCGGTGCCGGGCGGCGCCTCGACCCTGAAGCTCCTCGGCGTCTCCATCGTGGCCGGGATCGGGTTCACCGTGGCGCTCTTCATCGCCAACCTCGCCTTTCCCGGCGCTCCCGCGCTCCTCGACGAGGCGAAGTTCGGGATCATCGCGGGCTCGCTCGCGTCCGGGCTCCTCGGCTGCGTCCTGCTCGCGCTCACGCCACCGGTCGACGCGGCCGAGGGCGAGGGGACGCCGCGGCCCGAAGCCGCCTGAGCGGCTCAGGGCCCGTCGAGCGCCGGCGGGCGACGGTCGGCCCAGGGCCGCGCCGCCTCGAGCTGCGCCGCGACGCGGAAGATCGTCGCCTCGCCGCCGAGCGCAGCCGCGAGCTGGACGCCCACCGGGAGGCCCGCCGCCGTGACGTGCAGCGGCAGCGAGGCCGCGGGCTGGCCGGTGAGATTGAAGGGCGCCGTGTTCGTGATCGAGCGCTGCGGCCCGGGCGCCATGCGCTCCACGAGGCGCTCGACGAGCTTGCGCGTCGCGAGCGGCGCGAGGGGCCCCGAGAGCGCGCGCACCAGCGCCTCCTCCGCCCGCGTCGGCGCCATCGCGCCGAGGGGGAGCGCCGGCTCCGGCGTCGTGGCGGTGACGAGGAGGTCGTACCGCTCGTGGAACGCGGCGAGGGCGCGGCGCGCCGCGTGCGCCGCGCGCAGCGCGTCGACGACCGCCTGCGCCGGCAGCCGCCGGCCGACGATCAGCGCGCCGAGCGTCGCCGCCTCGAGCGTCTCCGGCCCCGGGCGGCGCCCGGAGCGGCGGGCCATCTCGGCGACGTCGGACGCCACGTTGGCGCAGATGAGCGTCGTCGCGGCGCGCAGGAGCGCCTCGCCGTCGAGCCGCGGCGCGTCCTCGGCGACGTCGTGCCCGAGGTCGGCGAGGAGCCGCGCCGCCCCGAGCACCGCCGCCCTGCACTCCTCGTGGACGGCGCCCCCGAGGAGGCCGCCCGTGGTGAACGCGATGCGCAGCCGCCCCGGCGCGGTCGTCACCTCCGCCGCGTAGGGCCGCGCCCTCGGCGGCGCGGTGTAGGGGTCGCTCGGGATCGCGCCGGCGAGCACGTCGAGGAGCGCCGCGCCGTCGCGCACCGAGCGCGTGAGCACCCCCTCCGAGGAGAGCCCGCTCCAGGCCTCCGGGTCCGGCGACGCGGAGACGCGCCCGCGCGTGGGCTTCACCGTGAACAGGCCGCAGGCGGAGGCCGGGATGCGCAGCGAGCCGCCGCCGTCGCTGCCGTGCGCCGCCGGGGCGATCCGCGCCGCCACCGCGGCGCCCGAACCGCCGGACGAGCCGCCGGGCGTGCGGGAGCGGTCCCAGGGGTTCCTGCACGCGCCCCCGAGCGCGGTCTCGGTCACCGGGAGGAGGCCCAGCTCCGCGGTGCTCGTCGTCGCCACCACCACCAGGCCGGCGCCCAGGAGGCGGCGCGCCGTCTCGGAGTCCTCGCGCGCGACGTGGCCCTCGAGCATGCGGCTCCCCCAGGTGAGCGGGAGGCCGGCGAGGCTCGTGGAGAGGTCCTTCACGAGGAAGGGCACGCCCGTGAAGGGCCCCTGGGGCAGCGGCCCGGCCGCGGCGGCGCGCGCGGCATCGTCGAGGCGGTGCGCGATCGCGCCGAGCGGCACGCCGCGGGCCGCGACGCGCTGCAGCGCCGCCTCCACCAGCTCGCCCGGCGAGACGCCGCGCGAGGCGACGAGCGCCGCCATCGCGGTCGCGTCGAGCGCGTCGTACTCCGGGAGAAGCATGATCACGGTGAGTCACCTCCGGGCGCCGTTGTCTCGCCTCTCGGCCTGCCGCGCAAAGGGAATCGGCGCGCGCCCCGGGCCCGTGACCCGCCCATGACGCGGACGCGGCACACTCTTGATCCCCGTCAAGAAGGAGTCCCGCACCATGACGCTGTACCCGGAGCTCTTCCGTTCGCTCGAGCAGGCGCGCTGGAACCTCGCCGACGACGTCCCGTGGGACGCCTTCGACCCCGCCAAGCTCACGGACGAGCAGGCGCTCACGGTCAAGATGAACGCCATCACCGAGTGGTCCGCGCTCCCGGCGACCGAGATGTTCCTGCGCGACAACCGCCACGACAGCGACTTCTCGGCCTTCATGTCGATCTGGTTCTACGAGGAGCAGAAGCACGCCCTCGCGCTCATGGAGTACCTGCGCCGCTTCCGGCCGGAGCTCGTCCCCACCGAGGCCGAGCTGCACGAGGTCCGGTTCGAGTTCGACCCGGCGCCGCCCCTCGAGACCTTGATGCTCCACTTCTGCG
The DNA here is from genome assembly GCA_045802735.1 of Anaeromyxobacteraceae bacterium. Classification (GTDB taxonomy): domain Bacteria; phylum Myxococcota; class Myxococcia; order Myxococcales; family Anaeromyxobacteraceae; genus Anaeromyxobacter_A. Next base: position 3,263 of record JBJMQK010000519.1, read on the forward strand.
GCGAGGTGCGCCTCACGCAGTGGTACCGGCGCGCCGCCGCCTGGCACGACGAGCCCGTCCTGAAGCACCTGTACGGCCTCATCTCGGCGGACGAGGGCCGCCACGCCGGCGCCTACCTGCGCTACATGCAGCGCGCGCTCGACGCATCCGGCGACGAGGCGCGCGCCGCCTTCGCGAAGATCGGGTTCCTCATGGCGGCCAGCGGCCGCAACGGAAAGCCGCTCCACCCCACGAACCTGCACGTGAACAAGGGCCTCTTCCCGCACGACACCGTCCAGAGCCGCACGCCCGACCCGGGCTGGCTCGACCGCTGGCTCGACACGCAGATCCACTTCGACGCTGCGTGCGAGCAGCGGGTGGTGCGCCGCATCCTCGCGAACCTGTCGCGGCTCTTCGGCGAGCCGCTCGAGAGCGTCCGCGACCTCGCGCGCTACCGCAGGGCGATCGGGCAGGCGGGAGCGCCGGCCACCGCGGCGGAGGCGGCGGCCGCGCCCTGACCTAGCGGCGGCGTCCGCACTCCCTGAGCAGCTCGGCGACGAGCGCGGTCCAGCCCGTCTGGTGCGAGGCGCCGAGCCCGCGGCCGTCGTCGCCGTGGAAGTACTCGTGGAACCGCAGCGGCTCCGCGGCCCCGATCGCCGCAGGCCCGCCGGCGCCGTCGCAGGGGCGGCGCCCACCGCCGCCGCGCAGGAAGAGGCTCGTCACCCTGCGTGACAGCTCGTCGGCCACCTCGCCGAGGGACAGGTGGCGCCCCGACCGCGTGGGGCACTCGACCTTCAGCGCCGGCCCGTAGAAGCGCTGGAACTTCCGGAGCGCCTCGATGAGCATGACGTTGATCGGGATCCACACCGGCCCGCGCCAGTTCGAGTTCCCGCCGAAGAGCCCCGAGGACGACTCGCCCGGCTCGTAACGTACGGTGAACGTTCGCCCGTCGAGGCGGTGCACGTAGGGTGAGGCGGCGTGCGCCCGCGACAGCGACCGGATCCCGTGCGGCGAGAGGAACTCCTCCTCGTCGAGCATGCGCGCGAGGAGCGCCTTCATGCGGTGGGCGCGCAGGAGCGCGACGAGCCGCCGCTCGCCGCCGCCGCGCGCGGTCTCGCGGAAGCGCGAGACCTGGCGCGCGAGGTCGGGGCGATACCGCAGGAACCACGCCATCCGGCCGTCGAAGTCGCGGTGGCGGGCGAGCACGTCGCCCTCGAGCACCTCCACGGCGAGGAGCGGCAGGAGCCCGACGACGGAGCGGACGCGGAGCGGCTCGGCGCTGCCGTCCGGCGCGCGCACCGCGTCGTAGAAGAACTGGTCGCCCTCGTGCCACAGGCCGACGCCCGTGCCGCCGAGGTCGTTCAGCGCCCCGGCGATGTAGAGGAAGTGCTCGAAGAACTTGGTCGCGAGGTCCTCGTAGGTGTGGTTGTACCGGGCGAGGTGGAGCGCCATGCGCATCATGTTGAGCGCGTACATCGCCATCCAGGCGGTGCCGTCGGCCTGGTTGATAAAGCCGCCGGTGGGCAGCGGGTGGCTGCGGTCGAAGACGCCGATGTTGTCGAGGCCGAGGAACCCGCCCTGGAAGATGTTGCGGTCGCCGATGTCCTTCCGGTTCACCCACCAGGTGAAGTTCAGGAGCAGCTTGTGGAAGACGCGCTCGAGGAACTCCAGGTCGCCCTTCGGGTCGCCGCAGCGCTCCTTGTCGATCTCGTAGACGCGCCACGCCGCCCAGGCGTGGACGGGCGGATTCACGTCGCCGAAGGCCCATTCGTAGGCCGGGAGCTGGCCGTTCGGGTGCGTGTACCACTCGCGCGTGAGCAGGACGAGCTGGCCCTTCGCGAACTCGGGATCGACGAGGGCT
>JBJMQK010000552.1:0-3242 GCA_045802735.1 Anaeromyxobacteraceae bacterium
GGCACTGGGAGCAGCCTGGCAGGCGAAGTTCCACCGGCTTGCCGCACTCATGTTCGCGGGGACCGCGGGCGCAGTGAGCTGCGTCACGTTCATCTGGTTCTCCGCGCCGGACCTCGCGCTGACCCAGCTCACCGTCGAGGCCGTCACCACCATGCTCATCCTGCTCGGGCTCCGCTGGCTGCCGCGGCGCGACCCCGCGCGTCGCGCCGGCGCGGCGGCGCGCTCGACTCCACTCCGGCGCGCAGGCGACCTCCTCGTCGCGGTGTCGGCGGGCGCCGGGCTCGGGGCGCTGGCCTACGCCGCGGCGACCCGGAACCTGCCCGAGGGGCCGTCCTCCTTCTTCCTCGAGCACGCGCTCCCGGACGGCGGCGGACGGAACGTCGTGAACGTCATCCTGGTGGACTTCCGTGGCTTCGACACGTTCGGCGAGGGCGTGGTCCTCGCGATCGTGGCGCTCACGGTGTACGCGCTGCTCAGACGGTTCAGACCGGCGAAGGAGGTGATGGCGCTGCCGCCCCAGCAGCGCGCGCTCCCGCCCGACCTCGCGACGGACCTCCTGAACCCGCGCCGCGTCCGCGATCCCGCCGTCGGCTACCTGATGGTGCCCGCCGTCCTCGTCCGGCTGCTGCTGCCCGTGATCGTGGTGGCCGCGGTGTTCCTGTTGCTGCGCGGGCACAACGCGCCGGGAGGTGGATTCGTCGCCGGGCTGGTGACGTCGGTCGGCATCCTCGTGCAGTACATGGTGTCCGGGACGGAGTGGGTCGAGGAGCACGTGCGCATCGCGCCGCGCGTCCTCATCGCGGCGGGGCTCCTGCTCGCCATCGCCACCGGCGCGGGGTCGCTCGTCGTCGGTCACCCGCTGCTCACCTCCCACACCTGGCACCTCACGCTCCCCGTCATCGGGGACGTGCACCTCCCGAGCGCGACGTTCTTCGACCTCGGCGTCTTCTCGCTGGTGGTCGGGTCGACGCTGTTCATCCTCGTCGCGCTCGCGCACCAGTCGGTGCGCGCCCACCGCGAGGTGGAGGAGGACTGATGGAGCTCGTCGTCGCGATCGCCATCGGCCTCCTCACCGGATCGGGCGTCTGGCTGCTCCTGAGGGCGCGCACGTTCCAGGTCCTGGTCGGGTTCTCGCTCCTGTCCTATGCGGTGAACCTGTTCATCTTCAGCATGGGCAGCCTCGCCGTCGACAAGGAGCCGATCCTCCGGGACGGCGTCGCGCCGGACCTCGCGCGCTACGCCGATCCGACGCCGCAGGCGCTGGTGCTCACGGCCATCGTCATCAACTTCGCGATGACCGCGCTCTTCCTCGTGGTGCTGCTCGCCTCGCGGGGGGTCACCGGCACCGACCACGTGGACGGCGTCGAATGACCGCGCTCTTGGCGGCGTGCATGCCGCACCTCGTGGTGGCGCCGATCCTGCTGCCCATGCTGACCGCGGCGGCGATGCTGCTCCTCGGCGAGGGACGGCGTCGCCTCGAGGTGGCGCTCGGGATGTCGTGCATCGCCGCGGGCCTCGCGACGTCGGTGGCGCTGCTCTGGTGGACCTCCGCGCGGGGGACGGTCACGTACGTGCCCGGGGCCTGGCCCGCGTCGGTCGGCATCGCGGTCGTCGCCGACCGCCTGGCCGCGCTCATGCTCGTCCTGGCGTGGACGCTCGGTGCGTGTGCGCTCGTGTACGGGGCGGCGCGCTGGCAGCGCGCAGGCGTGCACTTTCACCCGCTCCTGCAGCTCGAGGTGATGGGGCTGTCGGGCGCGTTCCTCGCGGGCGACCTGTTCAACCTCTTCGTGTTCTTCGAGATCCTCCTCGCCGCGTCCTACGGGCTGCTCCTGCACGGGTCCGGACGGTCCCGGATCGTGTCGGGCCTGCGCTATGTCGCGGTGAACCTCGCGGCGTCGTCGCTCTTCCTCATCGGCGCTGCCCTGCTCTACGGCGTGACCGGCACGCTCAACATGGCCGCGCTCTCGGAGCACATGGCGCGCGTGGCGGCACAGGACCGGGGCCTCTTGCACGCGGCGGCGGCGATCCTCGCCGTGGCCTTCCTGGCGAAGGCGGCTGCCTGGCCGATCAACTTCTGGCTCGTCCCCGCCTACTCCGCTGCGACCGCGCCGGCGGCGGCGATGTTCGCGATCCTCACGAGGGTCGGCGTGTACGCGCTCCTCCGGACGTCGACCCTGCTCTCCTCGGGAGGCGCCCTCACGCCGCTCGGCGGGGACGCGCTCCTCTGGTTCGGAACGCTGACGGCCGCGCTCGCGGCGCTCGGGATGCTCGGGACCCACCGCCTCGGGCACCAGGCCGGACTGAGCGTCATCGTCTCCGCCGGGACGTTGCTCGCCGCGGTGGGGCTCGGGCGCGAGGCGGTGACGGGCGGCGCGCTCTTCTACCTCGCCAGCTCCGCGCTGTCGGGGAGCGCGCTCTTCCTGCTCGTCGACGTCATCGAGCGCTGGCGGAACGCCGGCGTCACGGTCGAGGAGCCTGCGCCGTACCTCACCCGGGCGCTCGAGGAGCGGGACGTGAACCTCGACGACGAGGAGGAGCCGCTGGTCGGAGTGCCGTTCCCCGCGTCGACGGCGGTCCTGGGGCTCGCCTATCTCGCGTGCACGCTGCTCGTCGCAGGGCTGCCGCCGCTGTCGAGCTTCGTCGGGAAGGTCGCGATGCTCTCCGGCGCAGTCGGAGGCGCGGGGAGCGAGAGGGCGGTCCCGGGCCGCGCCTGGGTTTTCCTCGCCCTGCTCCTCGGGACCGGGCTCTTGAGCCTCGTCGCGATGCTCCGGTCCGGCATCCGGACGTTCTGGTCCGGCGCGGGGCGGGCGCCCGCGCGCATCCGGCTGGCCGAGGGGCTCCCGGTCCTCGCGCTGCTCTGGGCGTGCCTCGGGTTGACCGTGACGGCGGGTCCGGTGACCCGCTACACGCTCGCCACCGCGCGCGCGCTGCACGCGCCGCGGGAGCACGTCCGCGTCCTCGGCGGCGGCGTCGGCGCGCCGCCGCAGGGGAGGGCGACCCGGTGAGGCGCATCCTTCCGGCTCCGGCCCTCTCCTGCGGGCTCTTCGTGATGTGGCTATCGCTGAGCCCGTCGCTGGACGCCGCCGCGGTGCTCCTCGCGGCGCTCCTGGCGCTGCTCGCGCCGGTGGCGACGGCGGCGCTCCGGCCCACGCCCGTCCGCATGCGCCGTCCCCTCGTCGCGGCGCGCCTGCTCGGGCGCGTGATCCTCGACTCGTTGCGCTCGAACGTGGCTGTCCTCGGCA
>JBJMQK010000583.1:0-4852 GCA_045802735.1 Anaeromyxobacteraceae bacterium
GATGCGGAGCCCCGGGAACCGCCCCGCGACGAGCAGGAGGACGCCGAGCCCGGCGAGCACCGCGCCGAGGAGGACGAGCGTGCGGCCGAGCGAGGTCAGCCCGTTCACCGAGCGCGGCTCCTAGCCGGCCGCGGCCGGCCGGCGCAGCTCGCCGAGCGTCTCCGCCAGGGCCTCGAGGAACCCGTCCACCTGGTCCTCGCTGTGCGCCGCCGTCACCGACACGCGCAGCCGGCTCGTGCCGGGCGGGACCGTCGGGGGGCGGATCGCGCGCACGAAGTACCCGCGCGCCCGCAGCCGCCGCGACGCCTCGACCGCGAGGTGCTCGTCGCCGAGGACGACCGGGAAGATGGGCGCGACGACGCGCGACATGTCGAAGCCCATCGCCGCGAGCTCCTCGCGCATGCGCCGGGCGAGCGCGTGGAGCCGCTCGCGGCGCGCCGGCTCGTCCACGAGCACGTCGAGGGAGGCGAGCGCCGCGCCGCACGCGCCGGGCGGGAGCGCGGTGGTGAAGACGAACGTCCGCGCGCGCGAGGTGAGCCAGTCGGTGAGCCGCCGCGAGCCGGCGACGAACGCGCCGAAGGACCCGAGCGCCTTCCCGAGCGTGCCCATGACGACGTCCACGCGATCGGTGACGCCCTCGGCCTCGCACAGCCCGGCGCCGGTCGGGCCGAGGACGCCCGTCGCGTGCGCCTCGTCGACGTAGAGCATCGCGCCGTGGCGCTCGCACACCTCGACGATCGCGGCGAGCGGCGCCGCGTCGCCGTCCATCCCGAACACCGCGTCGGTGACGACGAGCTTGCGGCGCGCCTTCGTCGACGCGAGCAGCCGGTCGAGCGCGGCGACGTCGCAGTGCGGGTAGCGCTGCGTCCGCGCGAGCGAGAGCCGGCAGCCGTCGATGATCGACGCGTGGTTCAGCCGATCGGAGAAGATCGCATCCTCGCGCTCGACGAGCGCGGCCACGACGCCGGCGTTGGCGTGATACCCGGAGGAGAAGAGCAGCGCCGACGGCGTCCCCTTGAACTTGGCGATGCGGCGCTCGAGCGCGCCGTGCACCGGGAGGTCGCCGGCGACGAGGCGCGCCGCGCCGGCGCCCGCTCCCTCGCGCTCCGTCGCGACCACCGCGGCGCGCACGAGCCGCGGGTCGGACGCGAGCCCGAGGTAGTCGTTCGAGCAGAGGTTCACGACGGGGCGGCCGTCGACGAGGACGACCGGGCCCTGCCCGCCGCCGAGCGGCTCGAGCGAACGCCGCAGGCCGCGCTTCTCGAGCTCCGCCAGCTCCGCGTCGATCCAGGAGAGGGCTGGCGTCATGCGGCGGTTCTAGCGCAGGACCGGCAGCCGCGCCCGCCGCTCGCCCTCGACCGCCCGCCGGTTCCAGGCGGCGTCCCCGGAGGGCGCCTCGCCATGGAACGCCCAGCGCGCGGCGTCGGGCGTCGGCTTCACCTCCAGCCCCTGGGCGTGGATCATCTCCACGACCTCGTGCGGCTGGGTCCCGGCGCTCGTGAGGTAGTTCCCGACCATCGTGCCGTCGGCGCCGGCGTCGAAGATGCGGCTCTGCAGCTCGCCCAGGTTCACCTCGCGCCCGCCCATCACGAAGAGGTGCGCGGTCGGCATCATGAGCCGGAACACCGCCACCGCCGCGAGGCACTCCTCCGGCGTGATGGCCTTCACGTCCGCCATGGGCGTGCCCGGCCGCGGGTTGAGGAAGTTCACCGGCATGCAGTCCACGTCGAGGTCGCGGACCGTCTCGGCGAACTCGACGCGCTGGTCGGGGGTCTCGCCCATCCCCAGGATCCCACCGGTGCAGAGCTTGTACCCGAGGCCCTTCGCCGCGCGGATCGTCTCGAGCTGCTCGTCGTAGGTGTGCGTGGTGCAGACGTTGTCGAAGTGGCTGCGCGACGTCTCGAGGTTGTGGTGGAAGTGCTCGAGCCCCGCCGCCTTGAGGCGCCTGAGCTCCGGCTCGCGCATGAGCCCGAGCGAGGCGCACGGCTCGACGGTCGTCTCCTCCTTGATGAGGCGCACCGCCTTCTCCAGCTCCGCGAGCTCGCTCTCCTTGGCGAGCCGGGTCCCGCTCGTCACGATCGAGAACTCGCGCGCGCCGGCCGCCTCGGCCTGCTTGGCGTTGTCGGCGATCTCGCGCGCCGTCATCATCCCGTACTCGGGTGCGCCGGTGCCCTCGAAGTAGGCTGACTGCGCGCAGAACCCGCAGTTCTCGCCGCAGCGGCCGCTCTTCGCGTTCGTGATGCCGCAGAGCGACACCTCGCGGCCGTGCACCGCCTCGCGCACGGCCTTCGCGCGCGCGAGGAGCGCCTCGAACTCTGGGCCGCTCGTGTGCCGGATGAGGCGGCGCGCCTCGTCGGAGGAGATGGGCTCGATGCCAGGGGGGAGCGGTCGGTTTTCGACGGACATGGGGCGCCACCCTACCAGCCCCCGTTCCTTCGTCAACCCCATCCCCGACACGGGTTGACGACGGCGCTCACGTACAGCCGGAGAGGCCTTCGCTGCACCACCCCTGCTGGTACGCCGGCCCGCGTGGCCCGCCTGTGTCACGGCGGAACCACCCCATCGTCCCCCACTGCCCCGGCCACGCGAGGAACGCGGCGCGGGCCCGCGGGCGGTTGCGCGCGCCCGTGTCGACGACGCCGCCCGTCGACGGCGCCCACGTCCGCCACACGCGGCACCCGGCGCCCTCCGCCGCGGCGGGGTCGCGCGTCGGGCAGGCGCGGTCCCACCACAGGACGTCCTCCGGCGCGGCGTAGCTCGCGTGCGAGCCGCGCGCCGACAGGACCACGGGATGATCGCCCTCGCGCGCGAGCGCGCTCCAGGCGAACCACTCACCCGGCGCCGACCAGCGGTGGCGCGCGAACCAGGCGCCGACGGGCCGGAGGAACGCGTCGAGCCGCACCGTCACGTGCTCCCAGTCGCCCTCGTGGTCGAAGAGCACGTGGAAGTCGTTGAACGGATAGAAGAACCAGTACTGGACGAGGACGCCCGCGCCCTGTGCCGGGTACACGTGGCCGTAGACGGTCCAGTCGCGCGGGTCCGGCGAGCCCGGGCGCGCCGCGGTGTGCGGCCGCAGGCGCTCGACGCCGCGGCCCACCTCGCGCAGGAACGCATCCCAGCCTTCGAGGAGCGTCGCCTCGGCGGCCCTCGGCGCGCCCGCGCCGGGCGTGTCGCCGCCGCGGCCGGCGCGCGCGAGGTACCAGTCCACGTTCGCCGGGAGCGCGCGCTCGCCGGGTGAGAGGAGGACGACCGGCGCGAAGCGCGCGAGGAGCGACTCCACGGTCAGCTCGTCGAGCGGCGCGCGCGCGGGGTCGTCGTCGCGCGCGGCGGACGTGCAGAACACGGCGAGCGCACAGAGCGCGGCGGCGGAGCGGGTGAGGAAGCGCATGGAGGTCGGCCGGACGCACCGTCGGGGCCTCGCCGGGCGGTGGAGCGGGCGCGCGCACCAGAGGACTTGATACGACCGCCCGTCGCCCGCGGCAAGGGACGCGCCCCCGACCGCTCGCTCGGTTGCCGCGGCGCCGCAGCGCGTCGAGCGTCCGACCCGCGTGCTACGAGAGGAACGTGCCGAAACCCGCCCTCAAGGCTCGCACCGTCTTCGCCTGTGGCGAGTGCGGCCACGCCTCGCCCAAGTGGCTCGGTCAGTGCCCGGCCTGCCGGGAGTGGAACACGCTTCAGGAGGAAGTCACTTCCCCGGCGCCGCGCGGCACTGCGCGTGGCGGCTTCGGCACGGTCGAGCGGAGCGCGAGGCCCGTCCCGCTCCACGAGGTGGAGGCGAGCGAGGAGGCGCGCATCCGCACCGGCATCGGCGAGCTCGACCGCGTGCTGGGCGGCGGCGTCGTCCCGGGCTCGCTCGTGCTCCTCGGCGGCGATCCGGGCATCGGCAAGAGCACGCTCCTCCTCGCGGCGCTGGAACGGCTCGCGCGCGCCGTCGGCGAGCGGCCCGTGCTCTACGTCACCGGCGAGGAGTCGGCGCGGCAGGTGAAGCTCCGCGCCGCCCGGCTCGGCGTCACGGCCGCCAACATCCACCTCTACCCCGAGACCGACGCCGCGAAGGTCCTCCACCAGGCGGCGGCGCTCGCCCCGGCGGTGCTCGCCATCGACTCCATCCAGACGCAGTACCTGCCGGAGCTCGCGAGCGCGCCCGGGACGGTCACCCAGATCCGCGAGGTGACGGCGCGCCTCATGGGGTTCGCGAAGACCACCGAGACGCCCACGTTCCTCGTGGGGCACGTGACGAAGGACGGCGCCATCGCTGGGCCGCGCGTCCTCGAGCACATGGTCGACACCGTGCTCTACTTCGAGGGCGGCGGCGCCCATCCGTACCGGGTGCTGCGCGCGCACAAGAACCGCTTCGGCTCGGCGAGCGAGATCGGCGTCTTCGAGATGAAGGCGGGCGGCCTCGCCGAGGTGCCGAACCCGTCGGCGCTGTTCCTGTCCGAGCGGCCGCAGGGCGCGCCCGGATCGGCCGTCGCCGCCGCGCTCTCGGGCACGCGCACCCTGCTCGTCGAGGTGCAGGCGCTCGTCTCGCCGACGAGCTTCGGCACGCCGCGGCGCACCGCGCTCGGCGTCGACTCGAACCGCGTCGCGCTGCTCGCGGCGGTGCTCGAGAAGAAGGTCGGGATGGAGCTGCTCGGCTGTGACCTGTTCGTGAACGTCGCCGGCGGGCTCACCCTCGACGACCCCGCGGCCGACCTCGCCTGCGTCGCCGCGCTCGCGTCGAGCTTCCGGGACAAGGCGCTCGACGCGCGGACGCTCGTGCTCGGCGAGGTGGGGCTCGCGGGTGAGGTGCGGGCCGTCGCACAGGCCGACGCGCGCCTCGTCGAGGCGGCGCGGCTCGGCTTCGGGCGCG
>JBJMQK010000596.1:0-10215 GCA_045802735.1 Anaeromyxobacteraceae bacterium
GCGTAGCAGCGCAGCGCGCTGCGGAGTCCCGCCTCCGTTCGCTCTGAGCGTAGCAGCGCAGCGCGCTGCGGAGTCGAAGGGCGCCTACGCTCGAGACGACCGCTCCGCCACCCCGTGCCGCGCGGCGAGGTACGCCGCCCACGCCATCCCGACGATGAGGCCCGCGACCGGCGGGCCCAGGAGGTCGAGCCAGTCGCCCGGCTTCACCGGCCGCGTCAGCGCCGCGAAGGCGTGGCCGAGGTCGAAGGGCGCCTTGCCGCCGCGCATCCCGCGCAGCGCGGAGAGCGTCGCGACGCACAGGTAGAAGACCCCGCTCGACACGAGCGCCACGGTGACGGCGCGCGCGGCCAGCGCCGCGCGCGAGACCGGGTCGCCGACCGTCGCCTCGCCCTCGTCCTCCGCCATCTCCGGCACCTCGCGCGCGGTGAAGGGCACGAAGCGCTGGAGCATGAGCATGCCCGGGATCGCCATCGGGATCGTGAGGAGGAAGAAGTCGCGCCAGCCGAGCGCGTCGACGAGGACGCCGGCGGGCGGGCCGGCGACGGTGCGGTTCAGGGCGAAGATGCTCGAGAAGAGCGCGTACTGCGTGGCGCTGAACCGCTTCTGCGTGATGCGCAGGAGCAGCACGTTGAACGCCGCCGTGCCGAGGCCGATCGCGCCCGCCTCGACGGCCATCGCGAGGTACATGACGGGGTGGTTGATGCCGAGCTGGGCCACGACCGCGAACCCGCCGTGCGCGATGGCCTGGGCGAACCCGAACACCCACAGCGCGCGCCCCACGCCCCACGCCGTGCAGGCGAGCCCTCCCAGCACCGTGCCGCCGATGTTCGCGAAGAGGCTGATCGTGCCGGTCGCGATGCCGACCTCCAGCGGGTCGTAGCCGAGCTGGCCGAGGAACGGGCGCACCAGCGCCTCGGCCACGTTGTTCGAGATCTTGTAGAGGAAGAGGAAGCCGGCGATCTCGAGGGCGCGCGGGTGGCGGAAGAAGCCGACGAACGGCTCCCACACCGCGGAGCGGAGGGACGACGGCGGCGCGGGCAAGGTCTCCGGCTCCGGCGCGAAGAACGTCACGGGGAGGAGCAGGAGGAAGACGACGCCGAGCGCGGCGAAGGCGAGCCGCCAGCCGATGGCGGGGCCGACCGAGACCACCACCGCGCCGGCGATGTACATCGCGGCGCGGTAGAGGGCGACGCGCGCCCCGACCGCGAGCCCCTGCTCCTCCTTGCGCAGCACCTCGACCGTGTAGGCGTCGACGGCGATGTCCTGGGTCGACGAGGAGAAGGCGATGATGAGGGTCAGGACCGTGATCGCCGCGACCGTGGGGCGTCCGGCGTAGAGCGCCAGCGCCGCGACGCTCGCGGCGAGCATGACCTGCCCGACCGCGATCCAGGCGCGCTTCCGCGCGCGGCGCGGCGCGAAGCGGTCCATGAGCGGCGACCACAGGAACTTGAAGGCGTAGGGCGCCTGCGCCAGCGTGACGAGGCCGATCGACTTGATGTCGATCCCCTCCTGCTGCATCCAGAACGGGATCGCGGTGAGCACGAGCCCGAGCGGCAGGCCGGAGGAGAACGACAGCAGCGACACCGACGCGAGGCGCCAGCTCGAGAACGCCGTGCGGAGCGACTGCGTGGTGCCGAGCTTCTTCGCTGGGGCGGCCAAGGCGCGCGGGAGGATAGCACGGGGGTGGCGCTCGGCCCGCCGTCAGGCGGCGGGCTTCACCGCGGCGCGGAAGCGCTCGAACGGCAGCGCGTTGAGCACGTCGCCCTTCTGGACCCAGCCGCGGCGCGCGGTGGCGACGGCGTAGCGCAGGTAGCCGAGCGCGGCCGTGGAGTGCGCGTCGACGGAGAGCACGACCGGGATGCCCCGCTCCTTCGCCATGCGCAGGAAGCGCGGCTCGAGCTCCATGCGGTGCGGGTCGCCGTTCACCTCGACGGCGCCGCGGGAGCGGGCGAGCGCGTCGAGCACCTCCTCCATCCGGCACTCGAAGGGCTCGCGCTCGAGGAGCAGCCGCCCGCGGGCGTGTCCCCAGATCTTGAACGCGGGCAGCTCCATGCAGCGCACGAGCCGCCGTGTCATCGCCGCCTCGTCCATGCGGAAGCGGGCGTGCACGCTCGCCACGATGACGTCGAGCTGCTCGAGGAGCGCGTCGGGGAAGTCGAGCAGCCCCTCCTCGGTGATGTCGGACTCGGTGCCGCGTAGGAGCCGTACCCGCACGCCCTCCTGCACGCGCGCGATCTCGTCCCACTGGGCCCGCAGCCGATCGGGGGTGAGGCCGCCGGCGTACGACGCGGACTGGGAGTGATCGGTGACGGTGAGGTACTCCATCCCGAGCGCGTCGGCGGCGAGCGCCATCTCCTCGAGCGTGGCGCGCCCGTCGGACCAGCGCGTGTGGCAGTGCACCATCCCGCGCACGTCCTCCTCGCGCACGAGGTCCCGGGGCAGGGCGCCGGCCTGGGCCGCCTCGATCTCGCCGCCGTCCTCGCGCAGCTCGGGCGGGATGAACGGGAGCCCGAGCGTCTCGTACAGCTCGGCCTCGCTCGCGACCTTCACCGCGGCGCCTCCCTCGACGCTGCCCTCGATCCGGGCGAGGCCGTACTCGGAGAGGCTGTAGCCGCGCTCGCGCGCGAGGCCGCGCAGCTTCACGTGGTGCGCCTTCGAGCCCGTGAGGTGGTGGAGCGTCGTCGCGTGGTCCTCGGGCGCGACGACGCGCAGGTCCACCTGCAGCCCGCTCGCGAGGCGGACGGAGGTCTTCGTCCCGCCCTTCGCGATGGTCTCGGTGGCGAGCGGGAAGGCGGCGAAGGCCTCCGCCACCTCGGCCGGGCGGGTGGACGAGGCGACGAGGTCGAGGTCCCCCACGGTCTCCTTCATGCGGCGGGCGGAGCCGGCCAGCTCGACCCGCTCCGCCGGCGAGCCGCGGACGTGGCGCAGGAGGCGGTCGGCGACCTCGAGCGCCTCCGAGAGGAGCACGCGTGACGCGGGCCGCGCGCGCAGGCGCTCGAGGCCCTCGAGGATGCGCGCCTCGGTCTTCTCGCCGAAGCCCTTCACGCCGCGGACGCGCCCCGCGCGGCAGGCGGCCTCCAGCTCGGCCAGGCTCGACACCCCGAGCGCCTGGTGCAGCGCCGCGATCTTCTTGGGGCCGAGGTCCGGCACCTGCACGAGCTCGAGGATGCCCTTCGGCAGCTCGGCGCGGAGGCGATCGAGGAGGTCGGTGCGGCCGGTGAGGTGCAGCTCGGCGATCTTCTTCGCGAGCGCTGCCCCGATGCCACGCAGCTCCTCGAGCCGGCGCGTCGCGAGGAGCGCCGGCAGGTCCTCCTGGGCGTCCTCGAGCGCGCGCGCACCGGCCTCGTAGGCCCGTACCTTGAACGGGTTCTCGCCCTTCACCTCGAGGAGCATCCCCAGCTCGCGAAGCGCGCGGGCGACCGCGACCTTGTCCAGCATGCGCCGTCCTATATACCCTCCGCCGCGCGATGCCGCCTTCCGCCGCCCGCTGCGCCACGCTCGCTGCGCTCGCCGCCTGCGCGTCCTCGTGCGCGGCGCCGCGGCAGCCGTGGCGCGAGACCCGGCCCGCCGAGGTGGTCATCGAGGTGCTGCCGCGCGATGCGGAGGTCGCCGTGGACGCGGCCCCGGCGCGCCGCGGCGCGCGCACGGTCCCCGTGCCGGACCCCGCGCACCGCTACCTCTTCCGCGGCTCGGCGCCCGGGTTCGCGCCGGCGGAGGTGGCGCGCTCCGGCGCGGAGCTCGCCGGCGCGCGGATCGGGCTCGTGCTCCGCCCGGACGGGTTCGGCAGCGCCCGGCGGCTCGACCTCGACGAGCCGGAGGGCCTCGCGGCGGCGGGCGCGGCGCTGCTCCGCGCCGGACGGCCGGGCCAGGCGATCGAGTTCGCCGGGCGCGCGGCGGAGCTCGCCCCGGAGGAGCCGCTGCCGCGCCGTATCCTCGGCGAGGCCTACCGGCGCACCGGCGAGCGCGTGCGGGCCGCGCAGGAGCTGTCGGCCTACCTGCGGGCGGCGCCGGACGCGCCGGACCGGGACGAGGTGGAGCGGGCGGTGGAGGCGCTGCGGGGGGACGTGGAGGTGCCTGCGCCGAGGAGGTAGGGGCGGCCCTTCGACTGCGCGCCGCCTGCGGCGGCGCTACGCTCACAGCGGCGCCTGTTCATCTGATTCCCGGAGCGGCACCACCGCCGCTGTGAGAGATCCGGCGCCTGCGGCGCCTCAGTCCCGGGGGGAAACTCTCCCCCCGAGACCCCCCATCCCGAGCGGCGCCCCGAATGAGCAGCGCTCTCAGGGCGAACGACGAACCGAGGAGATCTTTCACCATGGGTCACCACGAGCACAAGGCCGAGGGGCCGCGGTCGGTCCGCGTCTTCATCATCACCGCCTCCGATACGCGCGGCGAGGCGGAGGACGCGAGCGGGGCGTGGCTCAGGAGCGCCGCCGCCGCCGCGGGGCACGCGCTCGCGGGGTACCGCATCGTGAAGGACGAGCCCGCCGCGATCCGCGAGGCGCTCGACGACGCGGCGCGCGCGTCGGCGCAGGCGGTGGTCGTGAACGGCGGGACGGGCATCGCGGCCCGCGACCGCACCTACGAGGCCGTCGCCGGCATCCTCGAGAAGCGCCTCGACGGGTTCGGCGAGCTGTTCCGCAGCCTCTCCTACGCCGAGATCGGCAGCGCCGCGATGATGTCGCGCGCCGTCGCGGGGGTGTGGGGCGGGCGCATCGTCTTCTCCGTCCCCGGCTCCACGGCGGCCGTGCGGCTCGCATGGGAGAAGCTCATTGCCCCGGAGCTGGCGCACGTCGTCCGGGAGCTCACGAAGGACCAGAAGCCCGCGCCGGCGGCGAGGTAGCGCGGGTGGCCGCCCGGTCGCCGCGCCGGATCACCGCGGCGCGGGCGCGCGCGCTCGCCGCCGTGCTCGACCGCTTCGAGCGCCGCTTCGACAAGGGCGCCCGCCTCGGCTTCGATCCGGTGGAGCTGCCGCGGCGCTACGCCTCGGCCGCGGACCGCGAGGTGGCCGGCCTCTTCGCGGCGGCGCTCGCCTACGGCCGCGCCGACCTGTTCAAGCCGCGCCTCGAGGCGGTCCTCGCAGCGATGGGGCCGTCGCCCGCCGCGTTCTGCGAGGCGTTCGCGCGGGCGCCGCGCGCCGGCGCCTTCGGCTTCTTCCAGTACCGCTTCAACCAGCCCGAGGACGTGGCGGCGCTCGCCGCCGCGGCGGGCGAGGTGCGCGCGCGCCACGGCTCGCTGGGGGACCGCTTCGCCGCGCTGTTCCGCGAAGAATGCGCGTCCCCATCGCCGCTCAGGGCGGCGCTGGCGCGCTTCGGCCGGGAGCTGCGCCTCGCGCCGTCGGCGCTGCGGGCGCTCGGCGGGCGCGCGCCGCGCGGCCTCGCCCACCTCCTCCCCGACGCCGCGCTCGCCGGCGCGTGCAAGCGCTGGAACCTCTACCTGCGCTGGATGGTCCGCGGGCCGGACGAGGTCGACCTCGGGGTCTGGCGCGGCGTGCCGCGCTCGGCGCTCGTCATCCCGCTCGACACGCACGTCGCGCGGATCGCGCACCACCTCGCGCTCACCGACCGCGAGGACATGACCTGGCGCACGGCCGAGGAGATCACCGCGAACCTCCGCCGCCTCGATCCCGAGGACCCGGTGCGCTTCGACTTCGCGCTGTGCCACCTCGGGATGAGCGGCGCGTGCCCGCCGCGGCGCGACGCCGTCCGCTGCGCCGCCTGCGAGCTCAACCCGGAGTGCCGGGCGCGGGCGGCGCGTCCTCCCGGTACGCCAGCGCGCCGAGCGCCGCGGCGGCGAGCGGGAGCCACCACAGCAGGTAGTTGCGGTGGATGATCTTCCCCCCGGCGACGAAGAGCGTCGCCGCGAGCGCGGCCGCGGCGATGACGTCGCGCGCGCTGCGGGCGCTCTTGCGGAACGCCGCCGCCGTCCAGAGCGCCCCCCCGATGCCGGCGAGCGTCGGCAGCCCCGCGAGCGCCGCGGGCAGGGCCGCGCCGGCGCCGGTGGAGTCGCCCGGCCGCGCCACGTTGAAGAGGACGAGGTTCGCGACGAGCTCGCGCGGCGTCGCGAGGACGTCCGGCAGGTACGGCACGAGCCCGACGGCGATCCCGGCCGCGAGCGGCAGGCGCGGCACGGCGAAGGGGAGGACGAGGAGCAGGAGCGCCCCCGGGAGCGGCTTCGCGGCGAGCGAGAGCCCGACGAGCACCCCCGCCGCGAGCCCCGCACCCCGCGTGCGCCGCCCGGCGGCGACGGCGAGCGCGCCGAGCGCGAGCACCGTGGGGAGGAGGTCGTTCACCCCCTGCCAGAACAGCTCGAAGCGCGCGAACTGCGGCCACAGCACCGCCGCGGCCGCGGCGAGCGCGGCCGCGGGTCCGCCGGCGCGCGCCGCGAGCAACGCCGCGAGGAAGGCCGCCGCCGCGAGGAGCAGGGCGTTCGTCGCGTAGAGGCCGCGCGGCATGCCGAGCGCGCGCAGGAGCGGCGCATAGGCGCGCGGCACGACGGGGCCGTACTTGTAGCCCATGAACCAGCCGAACCCGGGGTCGCGGCGCGGGACGTCGCGCTGCGGATCGACGAGCGAAGCGTACGCCGACCTGCCGCTCGCGATGACGTTCACCGCGCGCGCGGTCGTGTAGCCGATGTCGTTCGGGCCGGTGCCGGTGGGACGGGAGAGCTGCTCGAGCGCCGGTGCCGCGCGGACGAGCGCCACCGCCGCGGCGAGCGCGAGCCAGGCGCGGGCCGCGCGCGGCGGACCCGGGAGCGGCGCGCGCCAGAGCAGCGCCAGCGCGGCGCCGGCGAGCGCGAGCGCCGCCGCGCGCGTCGGCCCTTCGCCCCAGTCGGCGTAGTCCGCGAGCGCGACGAGGGCGAGCAGCGCCGCGAGCGGCAGGAGGGCGCGCGCTGCGGCGGCGACGGCGCGCGCCGCAGGGCGGTCGCGCTCCGTCACACCCGGCGCGCCGTCTGGTGAAGCTCGAGGACGATCTCGCCGCCCTTGAACACGCGCACGGTGCCGGTGGTCTGCGACACGGTGATCGACACCGCCTTCGTCTCCTGGGTGACGGCCGCGGCGGCGCTGTGCCGCGAGCCGAGGCCCATGGGGACGGTGACGTCCTTCGAGAACACCTGGAGGTAGCGGCCGGCGGAGAGCACCACCCCGTCCTCGCGGATGACGAACGCCCCGTCGAGGACGGCGAAGGTCTTGAGCGCGTCGCGGATCGGCGGGTCGAGGCAGTTGCGCTCCGCCTCGCTGATCCCCGAGAACGGGTTGAGCGTGAGCTGGCGGCTCTTCTCCATCACCGCGGTCGAGTCGCCGATGACGAGGATGGTGCCCGTCGGGTGCCCCTCGTACCCCTCGGCGCCGATCTCCATCGCGACGTGGATGAGCGCCTCCACCACCTGCGAGCTGAACTCGGGGCCGAGGTCGAGCGAGTCCACACGGATCGGCTCGTCCTCCTCGTCGCCGAGCCGCACGCGGACCAGCGTGTCGAGGTAGCGCTCGGCGCCACCGGCGAGGGCGAGGATCGTGTCCCCGTCGTGCACGAGCGTCTCCGACTGGCACGCGACGAGCGCCACCTTGATCTTCTCGACGCGCGAGTACTCGTAGGGCGGGATGACGACGGCCTGGTACTTCTTCGCCGCGAGCTGCGTCGCGAGCGCCTCGGTCGTCACCGCGTAGACGAGCTTCTTCTTGATCGGCCGGCCGCGGATCTCCTGGGGCAAGAGCGGGTGGTCGGTGACGATGAGGAGGCGGTCCACCTCGCCGCGCGCCGCGAGCACCAGCGCCGATCGCACGAACTCACGGTCGAACTTCACGTCGGGCATCGCGCGCATGATGAGGCGCGCCCGGGGGCGAGTAAAGGAAACGCGGTCGCCGGGGCGGTGGAGACCCGCTCGCTTGACACCGAGGGGTGCGGCGCCTTAGCTTCCGAGTCCTTTTTCGAGGCCCCGGCGGGGGGCCGGGAAGCGGGGGTAGGCCCGTGAACAAGAAGGATCTCAAGAAGTTCAAGACCATGCTCGAGGAGTCGAAGCGGCAGCTCCTCGTATCGGCCAAGAAGACCCTCACCGAGGAATCGAGCTTCGACACCGACGATCTCCCCGACGAGATCGACCTCGCCTCGAGCGAGTACACCCAGTCGATGATCTTCCGCCTGCGCGATCGCGAGAAGTTCCTCCTCGCCAAGATCGACAAGGCGCTCGCCCGGATCGAGAACGGCATGTTCGGGATCTGCGAGAAGTGCGAGGAGGAGATCTCGATGAAGCGCCTCGACGCGCGCCCGGTGACGACCCTCTGCATCCGCTGCAAGGAAGAGCAGGAGCAGAAGGAGAAGTCGTTCGGGTGAGGTCGAGCGCCGCCTCGCTCACTCGAGGCGGACGAGCTGCATCCCGATGAGCACCTGATCGCCCGCGGCGACCCGCGTCGGGGCGATGATCCGGACGAAGGTCCCGTTCGAGCTGCCGAGGTCGGCGACGACGATCGCCGCCTCGCCCACGTCGATGCGCGCGTGGCGCGCCGAGACGTAGCGGTCGCCCGGGAAGGCGACGTGCGCGAGCTCCCGCCCGACCGTGTTCTCGCCGTCGCGGAGCGGGAAGACCTCGCCCGTCCCGCCGCCCTCGAGCAGCTGCGAGAGGCGGGCGCGGTACCCCGGATCGGCCGATCCCCACGGGCGCGCGCCTTCGCCGTCGGGCGGGCGCGGCATCGCGTCGAGCCGCAGGAGCTGGCGGCCGAGGCGGAGCTCGTCGCCGCTCGAGAGCGGGCGCGGCCCGCGCAGGCGCACGAAGGTGCCGTTGACGGTGCCGAGGTCCTCGACCCAGGCCGCGCCGTCGCGCGCCGTGAAGCGGGCGTGCTCGGGGTCGACCGTCGCGTCGTCGTCGAAGCGGAGGTGTCCTGCGCCCCGGCCGCAGACGAGCGGTGCCGGCCCGAGCGGATGGGCGGTGCCGGCGACGCCGTCGTGCCGCACCGCGACGAGGCGGAGCGATCCCGCGGCGGGCCGCTCGGCGGCCTCGGAGGCGCGAGGCGCGGGCGTCGATCGGCCCGGCCGCTCCGCGGCGGGCTCGACCGGCATCTTCGAGGGCGCGGGCGGCGCCGGATCGGCGGGGCGGCCGCAGTAACCACAGAAGCGGAAGCTCGGCTCGAGCTTCGCGCCGCAGCCGGCGCAGGTGCGCTCGGGCGGCGTCCGCAGGTCCTGCCCGCAGGCGTGGCAGAACGCGAACCGTGCGTCCGTCTCGCCGCCGCAGCGGGGGCAACGCAAGCTCGCCATCGGGCCTAGGTCTACCGCCGGCGGGCGCGCACGGTCAAACCGCCCGTGACGGCGCGGCGCGGGCGCCCGGGTGGCGTTGCCGCAGGGCCCGGCGCCGGGTTACGAAGTCGCACCCATGCGCACCCACGATCGCCCGGACGACGTCTCCGCGCTGCCGCCCCCGCATCGCCGCTTCTACGACGAGGCGCGCCGGTTCCTGCCGCGGGAGCGCCTCGCCTGCGACCCGGTGCGGACGCTCGCCTGGGGCACCGACGCGAGCTTCTACCGCCTCCTGCCGAAGGTCGTCGTCAAGGCGCGCGACGAGGAGGAGGTGCGCCGGCTGCTGGCGCTCGCTGCCGAGGTGGAGGTCCCGGTGACCTTCCGCGCCGCCGGGACGAGCCTCTCCGGCCAGGCGGTGACCGACTCCGTCCTCATCCTCGTGGGCGGCGGCTGGCGCCGCCGCGAGGTGAAGGACGGCGGCGCGACGATCGTGCTCGGGCCGGGCGTCATCGGCGCCGAGGCGAACGCCGCGCTCGCGCCGTACGGCCGGAAGATCGGCCCCGACCCGGCGTCGATCAACGCCTGCATGATCGGCGGCATCGTCGCGAACAACGCCTCCGGGATGTGCTGCGGCACCGCGCAGAACAGCTACCGCACGCTGCAGAGCCTCCGCCTCCTCCTCGCCGACGGCTCCTCCCTCGACACGGGCGACCCCGCCTCGCGCGCCACCTGGGCGAGCGCCCACCCGCAGCTCGTCTCCGGCCTCGCCGCGCTCCGCGACGGCGTGCGCCGTGACCCCGCGCTCTCGGAGCGCATCCGCCGCAAGTACCTCATCAAGAACACGACCGGCTACGGGCTCAACGCGTTCGTCGACTACGACGATCCGATCGACATCCTCGCGCACCTCATCGTGGGCTCGGAGGGGACGCTCGCCTTCATCGCCGAGGTGGTGTTCCGCACCGTCGAGGAGCACGCGCACAAGGCGAGCGCG
>JBJMQK010000627.1:0-4817 GCA_045802735.1 Anaeromyxobacteraceae bacterium
GATCCGTGCAACCCGCTCGATCGTCGCGCGCGGGGAGGGGGGGAATGCTAGATCCGTGCAAGACGACACCATGCTCCGCCCCCATACAGAGGACCTCACCAGCGCCGAGGCGGCCGACCTCCTCCGCGTGTCGGCGGCGACGGTGAAGCGCTGGGCCGACGACGGGTGGCTGCCGTCGCGGCGCACGCGCGGCGGGCACCGCCGCTTCCGGCGCGCCGACGTGCTCGAGGCGGAGCAGCGCCTCCTCTTGCGCGGCGGCGAACCGGGCGGTCCCATCGCGGAGCGCCTCGCCGCGCGAGACCCCGTCCTCCGCATCCAGGCGGAGCTGCTCGGCGAACGCGCGCGCCTCGGCTCATGGGCGAGTGTCTGCGACGCCTGCATCCCGGTGCTGAGCGAGCTCACGGCGCGCCACCGCACGGCGGCGGCCCCGAGCCTGTCGCTGCGCATCAGCCAGAACCTCCTCGAGGCGGCGCTGTCGCGCTGCGCCGACGAGCTGCCGGTCCACCCGAGCGCGCCGGTGGCGGTGGTCGCCGCGGTCGAGGACGAGCGCTACACGCTCGAGCTCGCGTTCCTGCGGCTCTGCCTGCGCGAGGCGGGGTGGGTGGCCCACGCGGTCGGCGCCGCCTCCACGGCCGACCTCGCGTCGCTCGTCGCGACCGGTGGCCTCGACGCGCTCGTGCTCTTCGCGTCGGTGGCGCGCGCGCGCGCCGGGCTCGAGCCGGTGGTCGACCGGATCGCGCCGGCGTGCGCCGTCGCGGGCGTGGCGCTCGCGCTCGCCGGCCGCGCGTGGCCGACCGCGGAGCCCCCCCGCGCGCGCGTGGTCCTGTCACCGGGCGACGTGGCCATCTGGGTCCGCGAGCTCGGGCGCGCCGGCGCAGCGCCCGCAGTGCCCGCTCCGCCCGCCGGGCGTCCGCTGCGAGACGGCGTGCTCAGCGCGCCGAATGACCCGGAGCCTGACGGGCGTGACGAACCGCCGCCGCGTCGCGATCAACGCACGGTGTAAATCCCTTCCGGCCGGGATTCACGGTACGTCTACTTGCCGGTGGAGGACGCCGCGGACCCCGCGCTCCCGCCGACGAAGCTGAGGAGGTTCTTCAGGTCGTCGTCGGTGAACACCAGGCCGCCGCCGAAGAACACGTCGTTGCCGATCGCGAACTTGGGCCCGCCCGGGAACCTGCCCGCGCGCCACTGGTTCAGGAAGTCGTCGGCGCCGACCGTGGCGTAGAAGTACTTGAGGAAGGTGTAGTCGAGCCAGATCTTCGCGCGCGGCAGGTCCACGTTCTCGGGCCGGGCGAACTGGTAGATGTTCACCGACAGCCTCAGGTCGTCGTTCAGGAGGTGGAGGTCGGCGCCGGCGCCGCCCGAGTTCTCGATGAGCCCGATGCGGAACGTCATGGGGCCGTAGCGCTTCGCGAACTCGATGGAGAACTTGACGCGCTGCTCGTTCAGCGTCCGTGTCGTGACCGTGTGGATGGGCGTGCCGTCCGCCGCCGTCGCGTCGATCGTCTCGCTCGTGACCGTGTTCACGCCGCGCGGGTCGTTCACGATCTCGAAGAGGTAGTACTTGTCCGGACGCGGCAGGAGCTTCAGGCCGGCGTACGTCTTCGCGCCGCGCTGGTTGAGCAGCCACTCCGACCGCAGGTGCACCGCGACCTGGAGCTTCCCGAGCCGGTCGACGTAGTCGGTCAAGGTCTCGATGGAGGAGGAGACCTTCTCGCCGAGGCGCTCGTCGTTGAGGAGCTTGCCGGCGACGCCCTTCCCCTGCCCCACGTTCTGCGCGACCTTCTCCACCTGCTCCATGGAGCGGTTGAGGTGGGCGAGCGTCTCGCGCGCGTCGATCACCGACTTGCGGATGTCGCCGCCGCCGTCCTTGCCGTCGCCGATGAGCGACTGCACGCTCGCGAGCACCTGGTCGAGCCGCGCCGTCGCCTGCTCGACGTTCCGCGCGATGGCGCGGTAGCGCTGCTGGTCGGCGTCGGCCACGTCGGCGAGCGTGCCGGTGAACGACGCCGCGTTCTCGAGGATGGCGCTCACGTTGTCCGAGCCGTTCGCCACCGTCTCGTCGATGCGCGAGGTCACGTCCTCGAGGTTCGAGATGATCTGGCGGATCGACCCCTGCGACCCCGAGACCAGGCCGACGAGCTCGCGCGTCACCTGCTGGACGTCGTTCGCGATCTTCGCCATCGAGTCGAGCAGCTTCGCGACGGTGGTCCCCTCGATGACGCACTTGATCTCGCGCTGCTCGAGGGGGAGGTCGCGCAGGGACTTGGGGCCGGCGCCGGGGACGGCGTCGAGGAGCGCGTCGGGGAGGAGCGCCGACGGGAAGCGCTTCGTGATGCACGCGTCGGTGCGGAGGTCGATGTCCTTGCGGATCCGCAGCTCGAGCCGCGCGCGGTTGCCCGCGAGCAAGATCTTCTCCACCTCGCCGACCTGGATGCCGGCGATCTGCACGCGGCTCTTCCAGGTGAGGCCGGTCGCGTCCTCGAAGTAGGCGAACGCGATGTAGGTGTCCTTCTCCGAGTAGCCGCCCTTCCGGAAGAAGGTGAACGCGATGAGGAACGCCGCGCCGCATATCGCGACGAGCACGCCCACCGCGAACGCTCTGTTGAGGACGGGTCGGGTCATCGATGGCGCGCTGCGCTACTGCTTCTCGAACCACATGGAGAGGTACCTTCGCACGAAGGGGTGCTCGCTCCGCCGTACCTCTTCAGGGGTACCCTGAGCTGCGATGTGGCCATCGTAGAGCACGGCCAACTTGTCGGCCACCTTGAAGGCGCTCGCGATGTCGTGGGAGATGACCATGCTCGTGACGCCGAGCCGCTGCTTCGCCGTCATGATCATCTCGTCCACCGATCCCGTGGTGATCGGGTCGAGGCCGGTCGTGGGCTCGTCGTAGAGGACGACCTTCGGTTCGTGCACGACCGCGCGCGCGAGCGCGACGCGCTTGCGCATGCCGCCCGAGAGCTCCGAGGGGAAGAGCTCCAGCACGTCCTCGTCGAGGTCGACGACCTTGAGCTTCTCGACGACGCGCTGGCGCAGCTCGTCCGGGCGGATGTTGCGCTGCCGCTCGTGCAGCGGGAAGGCGACGTTCTCGTACACCGTCATCGAGTCGAAGAGCGCCGCGCCCTGGAAGACCATGCCGAAGATACGCCGCGCCTCGGTGAGCTGGCGCCCGTCGAGCTTCGAGATCTCCACGCCGTCGACGAACACCGTCCCCTCGTCGGGCTTGAGGAGCCCGATGACGTGCTTCATGAGCACGGTCTTGCCCGAGCCGGAGCCGCCGAGGACGACGAAGGTCGTGCCGCGCGCCACCTCGATGTCGATCCCCTGCAGGACGTGGTGATCGCCGAACGATCTGTGCAGGTTCTTGACCTCGATCACGGGCTCACTTCCCCACCGCACCGAGCGTGAGCGCGTAGTCCACGACGAGGATGGCGATCGAGCTCATCACCACCGCGCGCGTCGTCCCCTCGCCGACGCCCTTCGCGCCGCCCTCCGCGGCGTAGCCGCGGTAGCAGGTGATGATCGCCACGACGCCGCCGAAGATGATCGACTTGAAGAGCCCGTGGACGACGTCCTGGGTCTCGACCATCGTGCGCGTGTGCTCGATGAACGGGCCCGGCGGGATCTCGCTCACGAAGATGCCCATGAGGTAGCCGCCGGCGTACCCGATGGCGTTGAAGAGCATCGTGAGCGCCGGGAACATGAACAGGGACGCGATGAAGCGCGGGACGGCGAGGTACTGGATCGGGTTCACCGCCATCGTGTCCATGGCGTCGATCTGCTCGGTGACGCGCATCGTGCCGAGCTCGGTCGCGATGGCGCTCCCGGAGCGGCCGATCACCATGAGCGCGGTGAGCACCGGCGCGAGCTCGCGCGCGAGCGACAGCGCCACCGAGCCGCCGACGTAACCCTCGGCGCCGAACTGCCCCATCGCGTAGGTGACCTGCAGCGCGAAGACCATGCCCGTGAAGAAGCCGGTGGTCGCGACGATGAAGGTGGAGCCGACGCCGATCGCCGCCATCTGCGCGAGGATGAGCTCGGGACGGAAGGGCGGCCGCACCGTCCACGCCAGGGTCTCGCCCCCGAAGAAGAGCAGGCGGCCGAAGTCTTCGACCCAACCCCGCACGCTGGCCACGCGCGTATTCTAGACGGCGATCGGCGCGAAAGCCGCATTTTCCGACCGCGAAACGGCCGGATAACGCGTTCAGACGTACCTGCGCGGCACGCGCTTCCCGACCCCGCAGAGGATCTCGTACGAGATCGTCCCCGCCTTCGCGGCGAGCTCGTCGGCGTCGACGCGCGCGCCGCCCTGCTCCCCGAGGAGCACGACCTCGTCCCCCAGGGCGGCGCCGGGGACGTCGGTCACGTCGATCATCGTCATGTCCATGCAGACGGTGCCGGCGACGGGCGCGCGCTGCCCGCGCACGAGCACGTCGGCGCGCCCGGCGTCGGGCCGCCCCGAGAACCGCCGGTCGTAGCCGTCGGCGTAGCCCACCGGCAGCGTCGCGATGCGCGAGGGGCGCGCCGCCACCCACCGGCCGCCGTACGAGATGGGCGTGCCGGCGGCGACGCTCTTCACGTGGGTGATCGCGGTGCGCCAGGTGAGCGGGCGCGCGAGGCGGCCCGCCGCGAGGGCGGAGGGCGCCTTCGAGCCGGGCGCGAACGGCAGGTAGCCGTAGAGCATGATCCCGGGGCGCGTGACGTCCTGGCGCGCCGTCGGGAACTCGAGCGTCCCGGCGGAGTTCGCGACGTGATGGGTGACGTCGAACCCGGCGCGCGCGAGGGCGGCGGAGATCTCGCCGAAGAGCACCACC
>JBJMQK010000656.1:0-16275 GCA_045802735.1 Anaeromyxobacteraceae bacterium
CGCATGCGCCCTCCGGAAGCGTTCCGAAGCGTTCCCATGATCGGCCGGGGGCGCCGCCGCAAGGGTCGAAGCGCCGCATGTCGTGGCGACGCGCACTCCGCCGAGTGCGCACGGACGTACCGCGCCGGAGCCATGTTCACCCTGCGCTGTACCGCGCGCGCGGGGCTATTCGACGGTCAGTTGAGACGGCATGGTGTGACTCACTGCGCGACCTGCGCAAGGGGATACGCACACATGATCCGGCTCACCCGTCTCACCCGGCTCGCGACAGCAGCGGGCGCGCTCGCGTTCGCGGCGCCCGCGCTCGCGAACCTCCTCGACCACGGCCCGCAGGACCCGAGCCTCACCTTTCCCACCTGGTACCGTGACACCGCGTCCGTACCGCTCCAGCTGTGCCGCACGCAGACCGTCTCGCCGAACGCCGCCGCGGGGCTCGGGCCGATGTGCTTCCCGCTCGCCGCCGATCCCGCCGGGTTCGCCGGCAACGTCGGCCCCGAGGTCTTCTACGCCGACATGACCGCGCAGATCGGCGGCCGCGGCGCGAACGCGGGGTTCTCGGCGTTCTACCAGGCGGCGCTCGAGGCGTCGTACCTCACGGCCGCGCCGACGCACGGCTCCGAGACCGTGTTCGCGCGCATCCGCGTCGTCATCAACGTCGTGACGCCCGGCACGTACAAGGTCACGCACCCGTACGGCGTCGACATCTTCCCGGACGTGCAGGCCGGGCCGCGCGCGGTCTTCTTCACCGACGACGTGACGCCGATCCCGGGCAACTTCGACGCGGCGCTGCCGTCGCGCATCGGCCCGTGGCTCCAGTGGGACTTCCTCTCGCCCGGCGAGTCGCTCACCACGACGAGCGCGGCCGGCGCCGCCGAGCAGTTCATCGGCGACCCGAACTACACCCACACCTACACCGGCAGCCCCTTCAACACGAACTACGTCCGCGTCGACGGGCCGCCCGGCTCGAACCTCGACGGCGTCGGCAACGACTTCGTCCAGACGCCGCTCGCGAGCATCCTCGGGCAGAAGTACCTCGCGCCCATCCCGACGCCGCTGCGCGTGACCCGCGCCACCTACACCCGTGACCCGGCCGCGAACCTCAACGCCGTGGACGTCTTCGCCACCTCCGCACCGACCGCGCGCCTCCTCGTCACCGGCGCCGACCTGCCGAGCCTCGCGATGAAGGGCGACGGCCTCGGCAACTTCTGGGCGCACGTCGAGTACCCCGCCACGATCCCGCTGCCCGCGGGCATCGCCGTGACGAACGTGAACGACGCTCCGCCGACGACCGTCACCGCGGCGCTCGCCGACGTCGTCACCATCACGAGCGCGACCTTCGACACGCTGACGAACGCGCTCCGCGTCACCGCGACCTCGAGCGACCTCTCGGTGCCGCCCCCCGCCCTCGCCGTCTCCGGCCCGCTCGGGGGCGCGATGACCGCCGGCGCCTACGCGAAGACGCTCGCCGCGACTGCCCTGCCCCCGACGCACGTCACCGTCATCTCCGCGGCCGCCGGCAGCACCACGACCGACCTCGTGATCGTCCCGGGGCTCCCGATGAACCCGGCGCTGCGCCCCATCGCCGTGGCCGACGCCGTCACCGTCCCGCAGAACGGATCCGCCACCGTGGACCTCGGCGCGAACGACGCCCTGGTCGCGCCGGCGACGCTCGCCTCGGTGGTCGTGACGCAGGCGCCGGCGCACGGCTCGGTCGCGGTCGTCGCCGCAACCCCCGGCGCCGTCACCTACACGCCCGCCGCGGCCTACGCCGGGCCCGACAGCTTCCAGTACGTGGTGCAGGACTCCGCCGGCACCGTCTCGAACGTCGCCACCGTGAACGTCACGGTCTCCTTCGTCGCGTCACCGCCGGTCGCGAACGCGGACAGCTGGGCGCAGGTGAAGGGCACGACACGGACGGTGAATGTGATCGCGAATGACCAGGCGGCGGTCGGGACGTCGCTCGTGGCGAGCTCGGTCGCCGTCGCGACGCCCCCGCTGCACGGCGCAGCCACCGCGAACGCCGACGGCACGATCACGTACGCGCCGGTCGCAGGGTACGTGGGCGCCGACGGGTTCACCTACACCGTGGCGAACAACGTCGGGCAGCGCTCGAACGCGGCCGCCGCGACGGTGACGGTGACGGGCTCCGTCGAGACCCTCGCCATCTCGAAGGCCACCTGGCGCGCCTCGACCGGCAAGTGGACGATCATCGGCACGACGAACGTCTTCGGCGCCCAGCTCACGTCCACCGCGACGTGCTACGTCGGGCGCGGGACGGCCGGACCGCTCATCGGGTCGGCGCCGATCGACGGGACCGGCAAGTTCCAGCTCGTCCCGCCGACGGCGCCGCCGCCGGACGCGACGAACCTGTTCACCTGTGTCTCGACGAACGGCGGCAGCATCACCGCCGTCGTTCAGCGGAACTGATCGGCGCTGCCGCCGCGGGGCTCGCCTCGGACCTTCAGCTCGGGTCCTTGACGAGCCCCGCGCTTTTTGTCGACTCTCCGGCGCCCACGCCCGGAGAGTGCCCCCGTATGCAGCTCACCGCCGTCCTCGCCCTCGTCCTCTCCGCCGCCGCGGGCGCGGGCGCGCCCCCCACCTTCCGCGTGGACTTCTTCCACACGGGGAGCGCGTCGGAGGAGCGCTTCGCGCTCGACCGCCTCGTCGTGGAGCCGCTCCCGTGGCCCGGAAACCCGGACCGCCCCGTCGACGAGACGAACCTCGGGAAGTACCTCTTCGAGGTCCGCGACCGCGACACGAACCGCCTCCTCTACTCCCGCGGCTTCGCGTCGATCTACGGCGAGTGGGAGACGACCGCCGAGGCGAAGGAGCGCCACCGCACGTTCCACGAGTCGCTGCGCTTCCCGCGGCCCCCGCGCCCGGTGCAGGTCGTCGTGAAGAAGCGCGACGCGGGGAACCTCTTCCGCGAGGCGTGGTCGCTCGCCGTCGACCCCGAGGATCCCACCGTCGACCCGTCGCGGCCGCCCGCGCCGGGCGCGGTGATCGACCTCGTCGCGAGCGGCCCGCCCGAGCGGAAGCTCGACCTCCTCGTGCTCGGCGACGGCTACACCGCACAGGAGCGCGGGCGCTGCGAGGCGGACGCCCGGAGGCTCGTCGCCGCGCTCCTCGCCCAGGCGCCGTTCCGCGAGCGGCGAGGCGACCTCAACGTGCGCGCGCTCTGCCCCGCCGCGGCGGAGAGCGGCGTCTCGCGGCCCTCCACCGGCGTGCACCGCGCGAGCCCGCTCGGCGCGACGTACGACGCCTTCGGCAGCGAGCGGTATGTGCTCACGTTCGAGAACCGGCGGGTGCGCGAGGTGGCGTCGTGGGCACCCTACGACGCGCTCGCGGTGATGGTGAACGGCGACACCTACGGCGGCGGCGGCATCTTCAACCTGTACGCGACCGTCGCCGCGGGAAGCGCCTGGGCGCCGTACATCTTCGTGCACGAGCTGGGGCACGCGCTCGCGGGCCTCGCCGACGAGTACTTCACCTCCGACACGGCCTACCTGCCGGCGGCCGACCGCGTCGAGCCGTGGGAGCGGAACGTGACGGCGCTCAAGGACCCCGCGCGCCTCAAGTGGAAGGCGCTCGCCTCGCCTGGCGTGCCGGTCCCGACGCCCTGGCGCGAGGAGGCGTACGCGGCGCGCTCGAAGGAGCTGCAGGCGGAGCGGAAGAAGCTCCGCGCGGCGCGCCGCCCCGAGGCGGAGCTGGACGCGCTCTTCGCGCTGCAGCAGCGCGAGGAGACGGCGTTCTTCGCCGCGGAGCGCTTCGCCGGGAAGGTGGGCGCCTTCGAGGGCGCGAACTACGAGGCGCGCGGGTTCTTCCGGCCGCAGCCCGACTGCATCATGTTCTCGCGCGACGAGGTGCCGTTCTGCGCGGTGTGCCGGAGCGCGCTCGAGGAGATCCTCGACCTGTACGCGCGGCCGGCGCCGGGCCGTTGACGGCGCGGCAGACACGTACTACCGCTACGCGCGCCGTGACGGACCCGAGCCCCCTCGCCATCGCCCTCCTCACCCTCACCGGGCTCGCGGCCGGGACCGTCGACGCCGTCGCGGGCGGGGGCGGCCTGCTCACCTTCCCGGTGCTCCTCGCGGCCGGGCTCCCGCCCCACCTCGCCGTCGCCACGAACAAGGGGCAGTCCACCTTCGGCTCGGCGGCCGCGCTCGTCCGCTTCTGGCGCGGCGGCCTCGTGGACCCGGCCCGCGCGCGCGTCGGGTTCCCCGCCGGGTTCGCGGGCTCGCTCGCCGGCGCCGCGCTCGTGCTCGCCGTCCGGCCGGCCGTCCTGCGCCCGGTGGTCATCGTCCTCCTCGTCGCCGTCGCGGTGTTCACGGCGGCGCGCCGCGGTCCGCCGCGGCTCGCCGCGCGCATCCCGCCCGCGCGCGGGTCGCTCGCGGTCGCGGGGATCGCGCTCGTGCTCGGCGCCTACGACGGCTTCTTCGGCCCCGGGACCGGCACGTTCCTCATCGTCGCGTTCGCGTCGCTCCTCGGCGATTCGCTGCAGCGCGCCTCGGGCGAGGCCAAGGCCGTGAACTTCGCCTCGAACCTGGCGGCCCTCGCGCTCTTCGCCGCGCGCGGCCTCGTGGTGTGGCGCATCGCGCTCCCGATGGCGGCGGCCCAGCTCCTCGGCGGCACGCTCGGCGCCCACCTCGTCGTCCGCAAGGGCGACGTGCTCGTGCGCCGCATCGTGCTCGCGGTGGTGCTCGCGCTCGTGGTGAAGCTCGGCGCCGACCTCGCCTCGGCGAGGAGCTGATCACCGCAGCTCGGCGAGCAGCGCGGCCCAGGCCTTGCGCTCGCGCGCCGGCGAGAAGCAGGGCGCGAGGTGCGCGCACCAGCTGGCGAGGCCCTCGCGGAACGGCGGCTCGCGCTCGCAGCGCAGCAGGAGCGCGGCGAGCCCGGCGGCGTCGCCCACCTCGAAGAAGCCGCCGTAGCCCTCCCCGAGGAGGCCGACCGAGCCGTCCACGCGCGAGGCCAGGACCGGGACGCCGCAGGCGATGGCCTCGGAGACCACGTTCGCGCCCCCCTCGGCGCGCGACGGGAGCACGAGCGCGAAGCTCCCGGCGAGGGCGCGCCGGGCCGCGCGCCGCGGCAGCTCGCCGACCCAGCGCCAGCGACCGTCCTCCGCCGTGAGCGCGCGCGCGCGGCGCTCCGCCGCAGGGTCGAGCGCGGCGCCGGCGTGATCGAGCGTGACGCGCGAGGCGGGGGGCAACAGGCGCACCGCGGCGGCGCCGAGGAACGGGTCCTTCACGTCGCGGAGGTGCGCGAGCGCGAGCGCGGTCGGTGGATCGCCGTCGCGCCAGGCGCGGGCACCCTGCGGCGCGACCGCGGACTGCAGCACGACGCGCACCTTCGGCCGGAGGTCCGCCGGCAGGGCGGCGATCGCGAGCGGCTGCAGCGCGACGAGGCGGTCGGCAGCGGCGAGCGCGGCGAGCGCCTCCGGGTCGCCGCGCGGCAGGTCGACGTACAGGTCCGTGCCGGAGAGCGCCACGACGAGCGGGGCCCGGCCGCGCTCGGCCCGCCAGCGCGCGACGGAGGGCGCCGAGCGGCGCGCGTGGAGCGCGACGAGGAGGTCGCAGGGCTCGCCGCCGTAGGCCTCCACGACCCTCACCGCGTGGTGGAGCGCGCGCAACCGCGCCGCCCAGCGCAGCGCCGTGACCCGGTTGCCCTTGCGCGACCGCGCGGGCGCAGGCGTGGCGATTCAGATCTTCATGGCGTGAGCGCACACGTGCGGAACCCCGCCCAGACGTCGCGGCGGTCCGGGGTGTAGAAGTTGCGGTAGGCGTTCGTGACGAGCCGCGCGCGGGTGGCGAACGAGCCTCCGCGCAGCACCTTGTGCGTCCCGAACCACGGCTCCGAGTACTCCCGGTAGAGCCCCGGCGCGAACCCGGGGTACGGCAGGAAGTCCGACGCGGTCCACTCCCAGGCGTTCCCGAGGAGCTGGCGGCAGCCGAACGCGCTGTCGCCGGCAGCGTGCGCCGCGACGTCGGCCGCACCGCAGGACCAGAGGTCGAGGTTCGCGCGCGCCGCGCTCGGCGGGGCGTCACCCCACGGGTAGCGCCGCCGCGTCGCGGCGAGGCCGCCCTGGCCATCCGGCTCCGCCGCCGCGGCCACCTCCCACTCCGCCTCGCTGGGGAGGCGCCGGCGCGCCCAGCGGCAGTAGGCGTCGGCCTCGTACCACGACACGTGCAGCGCCGGCCGGTGCGGCTCGAGGCGGACCCAGCGGTCGAACGCGCGCCGCTGCCACCCCGCGCCGTCGCTGCGCCAGGCGTACGGTGCGTCCGCGCCGGCCGCGACGCGCCAGCGCCACCCCGCGTCCGACCACAGCTCGCGCCGGGCGTAGCCGCCGTCGCCCGCGAACCCGGCGAGCTCGGCCTGCGTCACGGCGGCGCGCGCGATCGCGAAGGGCGCGACCTCGACCGCGCGCGGCGGCCGCTCGTTGTCGAAGGCGAAGGGCTCGGCATCGGGTGCTCCGAGCGTGAACGAGCCGCCGGGGACCTGCGCGTCGCCCGGCCAGGGCCCGCCCGCCGCCGGCTCCACGCCGAGGCGCGGCGCGGCGTGCCCGAGCGTCTGGCGCGTGTACGCGAAGGCCTCGCCGTGCATGTCCTCGTGGAGGAGGGTGAGGCGCGCGAGCGACGCGTCCGCCTCGCCGCGATCGAGGAGACCGACCGCCGCGTCGAGCTGCGCCCGCAGGAACGCGAGCGTCTCCCCCCAGGACGGCAAGGGCAGGTCCCAGCGCGCGTCGTGCGGCACCGCTGCGGAGTCGTACAGCGCGTCGCCGTCGGCGCGCAGCGGCGCGCGCCCGGCGCCATGGCGCAGGAGCCACCGCTCGGCGAACCAGGCGACGTGCCCGACCTCCCACAGCGGGGGATTCACGATCGCGAGGCGCGGGCCGAGCCGCGCCGCCGCCGGGAGGTCCTCGACGAACGCGAGGGTCCGCGCCCGCGCGTCGAGGAGCGCGGCCGCGAGCTCGGCGCGGAGCGAGGGGTCCACGAGGAGAGGAATAACCAGGGTGGCCACGGGAGGCAGCCCGGGCGCCCTTCGACTCCGCTGCGCTCCGCTCAGGGCACGCGGAGGAGGGACGTCGCCGCGGCCGCGTCGAGGAGCCACAGCAGCTCCCCCTCCTCCGGGCGCACGCGGGCGGCCGGCAGCTGCGGTGCCCGGCCCCCCAGGACCTCGGCCACGCGCTCGGCCTTGTCGGCGCCGGCGACGAGGAACACGACCGCGCGCGCGGCGGCGAAGACCGGGAGCGTGAGCGTCACGCGATGCACCCCGAACTTCGGCACGTACGGCGCCACGACGAGGCGCGCCTCCTCCCCGAGGGCCGCCGAGCCGGGAAAGAGCGAGGCGGTGTGGCCGTCCGGGCCCATGCCCATGAGCGCCACGTCGAGCCGCGGCCGCTCGCCTTCGCGCAGCGCGAACGCCTCGGAGAGCTCCGCCTCGTACTCGAGCGCGGCCTCGTCGGCGTCGGGCAGCTCGCCGCGCACGCGGTGCACGCTCTCGGGGCGGATGGGGACGAGCCCGAGCAGCGCCTCCCGCGCCATGCGGTAGTTCGAGTCGGCGTGGTCGGGCGGGACGTGGCGCTCGTCGCCGAAGAAGACCTGCACCGCGTCCCACGGCACGCGCGCACGGAAGGGCGCCGCGGGGTCGGCGAGGAGCGCGTACAGCGCGCGCGGCGTCGAGCCGCCGGAGAGCGCGATCGTGAAGCGCCCCCGCGCCTGGACCGCGGAGGCGGCGCGGGAGGCCACCTCCTCGGCCGCGACGTGCATGAGGGCCGCCGCGTCGGGGGCGACGCGCCGCGCCGCCGCGGTCACGGGTTCAGCCACTGTCGGCCGTCCTTCCTGAGCAGCTCGTCGCCCGCGGCGGGCCCCCACGACCCCGCCGCGTAGTTCGGGAAGTCGCGCGCCGGAAGGCTCGCCCACAGGTCGAGGATCGGCGTCGCGATGCGCCACGCCGCGTCGACGCTGTCGAAGCGGTGGAAGAGCGTCGAGTCGCCGACCATGCAATCGTAGAGGAGCCGCTCGTACCCCGTGGCGGCCGACTGCGGCCCGAAGTCGGCGTAGCTGAAGTCGAGCTTCACGTTCTCGAGGCGCATCGGGCCGGGGTGCTTCGCCTTCATGCGGATCGCGATCCCCTCCTCCGGCTGGATGAGGAGCTCGAGCCGGTTCGGCTCGATGTCCTGCAGGCCCGCGCCCTGGAACAGGAGGAGCGGCGGGCGGCGGAACTGGATGAGGACGCGCGTGTCGCGCCTCGCGAGCCGCTTGCCGGTGCTGACGTAGATGGTCACCCCGGCCCAGCGCCAGTTCTCGACGTCGAGCTTCAACGCCGCGTACGTGTCGATCTTGGACGACGGCGAGACGTTCGGCTCCTGCCGGTACGCCGGCACCTTGTTCGCGCCGATGAACCCCTCGCCGTACTGGCCCCGCACGGTGCGGGCGAGGAGCTCCTCGGGCTCCATGGGCCGGATGGCGTCGAGCACCTTCACCCGCTCGTTGCGCACCGCCTCGGCGTCGAGCGTCGAGGGCGGCTCCATGGCGACGAGCGCGAGGAGCTGGAAGATGTGGTTCTGGATGATGTCGCGCAGGACGCCCGAGGTCTCGTAGTACGCGCCGCGCCCCTCGACGCCCAGCTCCTCGGCCACGGTGATCTGCACGTGGTCGATGTAGCGGCGGTTCCAGATCGGCTCGAAGATGCCGGTCGCGAAGCGGAAGACGAGGATGTTCTGGACCGTCTCCTTCCCGAGGTAGTGGTCGATGCGGAAGATCTGGTGCTCGGCGAGGACGCTCCGCAGCTCGTCGTTCAGGGCGCGCGCGCTCTCCACGTCGTGGCCGAACGGCTTCTCGATGATGAGGCGGCGCCAGCGGCCGTCGCCCTCGCGCAGGAGCCCGGCCTCGCCGAGCCGCTTCGCCACGGGGCCGAACGCGTCGGGCGGCGTCGCGAGGTAGAAGAGCGCGTTCCCGCCGGTGTGGTGCTCGCGGTCGAGCTCCGCGAGCCGGTCCGCGAGGCGCCGGTAGGTGGCGGGGTCGTTCGTGTCCCCGGACACGCAGTGAAGGCGCGCGCGGAAGTCGGCCCACAGGCCAGGGTCCACCGACCCGGTCGCGAACTCGGCGATGTCCTTCGTCATGACGTCGCGGAACCCGTCGTCGTCGCACGGCTTGCGCGCCATGCCGACCATGGCGAAGTCGTGCGGGAGGAGCTTGTTCGCGCGGAGGTTGTACAGCGAGGGGAGGAGCTTGCGCTTCGTGAGGTCGCCGGTCGCGCCGAAGATGACGATCGCGCACGGGTCGCCCGGGCGCTCGAGGTGCGTCGGGTCCTTCACGGCTTCCCCTCCTTCGCGACGGGCGCCTCGGCGTGGCCGCCGAACCCGCGCCGAAGCGCCGAGAGGAGCTTCTCGGCGAAGGTGTGCTCCTGGCGCGAGCGGAAGCGCGTGAAGAGCGCGGCGGCGAGCACGTCGGCGGGCACCGCCTCGGCGATCGCCGCCTCGATGGTCCAGCGCCCCTCGCCGGAGTCGGCGACGCTCCCGGCGTAGGTCTCGAGCCGCGGGTCCTCGGCGAGCGCGCGTGCGGCGAGGTCGAGGAGCCACGAGGAGACGACGCTCCCGCGGCGCCACAGCTCGGCGATCGCGCCGAGGTCGAGGTCGTAGCGCTCTCCCTCGGGGAGCGCCGTCGCGCCGGCGTTCCGCATGATGTCGAAGCCCTCGGCGTAGGCCTGCATTAGGCCGTACTCGATGCCGTTGTGGACCATCTTCACGAAGTGGCCGGCGCCCGAGGGGCCGCAGTGAAGGAAGCCGTCGGCGGCGGTCGCCGGCGGGCGCGCGCCGTCCGCCCCCGCGCCGACGGGGTCGATGCCCGAGCGCCCCGGGGCGAGCGCGCGGAAGATGGGCTCGAGCCGCGCCACCGCCTCGCGCGGCCCGCCGATCATGAGGCAGTACCCGCGGTCGAGGCCCCAGACGCCGCCGCTCGTGCCCACGTCGAGGTAGTGGACGCCCTTCGAGGCGAGCCGCCGCGCGCGCCGCACGTCGTCCTTGAAGTGCGAGTTGCCGCCGTCGATGATCGCGTCGCCCGGCGACAGCAGACGTCCGAGCTCCTCGACGGCCGTCTCCGTCGGCGCGCCGGCGGGGATCATCACCCAGACCGTCCGCGGCGGCGCGAGGCGCCGGACGAGGTCCTCGAGCGAGGTCGCGCCGACCGCCCCGTCCGCCTCGACGTCGCGGATCGGCCCTGGCTTGATGTTCCACACGACGGGCGGGTGCCCCTGCCGCGCGAGCCGCCGCGCCATGTTTCCGCCCATCCGGCCGAGCCCGTAGAGTCCGATCTGCATGGCGTCGTCTTGCAAGGGACGCGCTGCGCGCGCCAGCGCCAGTCGGAGGCATGGCGCGAGGGCGAGCGAGAACGGGACGGCGCGGGCGCGCGCGATCAGGGAGACGCGGCCGCGCCGCACCGCGTGCGGAGCGCGGCGAGGCGGCTCTTGAGCGGCGCGTCGTCCACGGGCTCGCCGAGGTGGCCCCCGGCGGCGGCCGCGATGGCGCGCTCCCCGAGGAGCAGCGCCTCCTCGCATCGGCCGAGCTGTCCCGCGACGTCGGCGAGCGCGGCGACGGCCGCGGGATGCCACGGCGCGAGGTCGAGCGCGCGGTTCGCGAACGCGAGCCCCTCGCGCGGGCGCCCCGCGGCGGCGAGCGCCTCCGCGAGTGCCGCGTTCGCCAGCGCTGCGTCGGGCTCCAGCCCGATGGCGCGCCGGAGCGCCACCTCGCGCTCCGCAGGATCGCTCGTGGCCGCGGCGAGGAGGTGCCACGTCCGCCAGTCGCCGGGGCGCGCCGCCGCCGACGCGCGCAGGGCGCGCGCGGTCTCGGCCCGGTCCCCCTGCGCGCGCAACGCGAGCGCCCCGGGGTGGTGCGGCTCCTCGGCGAGCGCCTCCGCCGCCTCGGCGTCGCGCACGCGGTCGCGGACCATCGGGTTCGTCGCGCTGGTGCGCGCCGGCTCGAGCAGGAGGTGCAGGTCGGCGGTGGAGGCGGCGTGCGTCGTGAACGCGCAGTCGACCTGCCCCACCTCGATGGCATAGCGCAGCCCCTCTCCGCGGGTGCGGTGGCGCTGCAGCTCTCCGCGGAGCGTGTTGAGGCCGTTCTTCGGGTCCTCGGGGTCCCAGCGCGGGAACACCGCGCGCCAGGCGGCGGCGGGGCGCTCGCCATCGGAGAGCCGCCGCTGGAACGCCGAGAACGCGCGGCCGTGGTCGTTCCAGAGGTACCGGTAGAGGATCCACGCCGACGCGTAGAGGTCGCCCGTGTTGCTGCTGCGACTCCAGCGGAACAGATCCTCGGGCTGCAAGATCGCGAACCTGTCGATCGCCCACCCCGCTTGCGGGCCCGCCGCCGCCCAGCGCTTGCCCCCGTCCACCCTCGCCACGGACTCGACGAACTGGGCGAGCCCCTCCGCGAACCAGCGCGGCTGCCAGGGGAAGAGGTGGTGGGACACGTGGTGCGCGAGCTCGTGCGCGATGACGTAGGGGGCCCCTTCGAGCGCGTCGGCTGAGACGACGACGACCGGCTCGCCCAGCCGGGAGATCGTGAAGAAGCCGGAGAAGTCCGCGCGCAGGAGGTCGCCCACGTCGCGCTCGCGCGGCAACACGATCACGCGCACGTGGCCCGGGATCTCGACGGGCTCGCCGACCAGCGCGCCGACGACGGCCGCGTGCAGCTCCTCGAAGACCTGCACCAGCCGCTCCGGCTTCGGCCCGGCGTCGGTCGCGTCGATGAGGAAGTGGCGCGAGCGGTACTCGCGCCAGCTCGCGGCGCGCGGGAGCGAGCACGCCGCGGGGCGGGCCGGTGCCGCGGGCGAGGGCGCGTCACCGGCGGCGAGCGCGATCGCGGCGAGGAGCGCGAAGGTCGTCACGTGTTCCTCCCGTGCCGGCGCTGCTCCGCCCGACCCTGCTCCGAGCGCCAGGCGGGCGCGCGCGCCGGGACGGAGCGTACGACGTCCGGCGCTGGAGGTGAAGCGGGGCGCGCCGCGCCCCCCTCCCGAAGCCGCGTCGCCGGCACGCCACATGGGTGTGCATGGACGCGCCCCGAGGGCTGGTTAGGTTGCCGCCATGATCACGATCCGACGCGCCGGTGAGCGCGGCCACGCCGATCACGGCTGGCTCGACACCCGGCACACCTTCTCCTTCGCCGACTACCACGACCCGCAGCACATGGGCTTCCGCGCGCTCCGCGTCATCAACGAGGACCGCGTGAAGGCCGGCCAGGGCTTCGGCACGCACGGCCACCGCGACATGGAGATCATCTCCTACGTCCTCGAGGGTGAGCTCGGGCACAAGGACTCCATGGGCACGGGCTCGACCATCCGCCCGGGCGAGGTGCAGCGCATGAGCGCCGGCACCGGCGTGCGCCACAGCGAGATGAACGCCTCGCGCGACCGGCCGGTGCACTTCCTCCAGATCTGGATCCTCCCGGACCGGGACGGGCACGCGCCCGGCTACGAGCAGAAGGCGTTCCCCGAGGCGGACCGCCGCGGAAAGCTCCGCCTCGCCGCGTCGCCCGACGGCGCCGAGGGCTCGGTGACGATCCACCAGGACGCGCGGCTCTACCTCGGGCTCCTCGCGGAGGGGGAGCGGGCGCGCCACGCGCTCGCGCCGGGGCGGCACGCGTACGTGCACGTCGCCCGCGGCGAGGTCAGCCTGAACGGCCAGCCCCTCGCCGCCGGCGACGGCGCGGCGCTCTCCGGTGAGGCGGCGGTCGAGCTCGCGGGCCGCGGCAAGGAGCCGGCGGACGTGCTCGTGTTCGACCTCGCGTGAAGGCCGCCGCGGCGCCCTCGCTCACGGCGCTGCTCAGTCGAGGTGACGCTCGCGATGGGGGGTCTCGGGGGGAGAGTTTCTCCCCCCGGAGTGAGGCGCCGATAGGCGCCGGATCTCTCCGCTCTTCGCCGGCGCGCGTCAGCGCGCGCCGGCGAAGAGCGGCTGCACGGCGGGCGGCAGGTCGCGCCACGGCTCCGCCGGGTTCGACCAGCGGTGGGCGGCGATCGCCGCCTCGAGGTCGACCGGCGCGTAGGTGTTCCAGAAGACGAGCCTGCGCGCCGTGTCGCCCGCGCGGAGCCGCTCCGCGGCGCGGTCGAGGAAGTGGCGCATCGCCTTCCCCGAGTAGACGGCGTCGAGCACGACGCCGTGCAGCTCGCGCACGAGGCGCACCACGCGGTCCGTCTCCGGGTCGGCGCGCCCGTAGCCCGGCCCGAGGTAGCCCTTCACGTACACGAGCGAGCCCGGCGCCTCGGAGAAGTCGCACTGTGGCGCGCGGGCCCGGTCGCGCGCGTCCATCGCCGCGAGGAGCGCGTCGTAGGTCTCGCGCGCCTCTCGGCGGAGGAGCCATTCGCTCTGCAGCCACGGATCGGTCACGCCCACGGCGCGCAACGTGGTGCGGCCCCAGCGCCCGGCGAGGCAGATCCCGGCGAGCAGCCCGGCCGCCGTCCCGCCGGTGGAGGCCGCCACCACGATCTCGTCCACCTCGCCGGACGGTCCCGCCTGCTCGGCCAGCTCGAGGAACGCCTCGGCGTAGCCGATCGAGCCGAGCGCCGATGTCCCGCTCGGCGGGATGTAGTACGCGTCGCCGGCGGCGAGGAGGCCCCTGAGCCGCAGCCAACCCATGTCCACCAGCGCCGCCGCCATCGAGCCGTGGACGCGCAGCTCCGCCCCGGTGGCCTGCAGCGTGAGGAGGTTCCGCCGCACCTCGGCCGACGGCGGCTGCGGCGCGAGGACGATCGTCGCGCGGAGCCCCAGGCGGCGCGCGGCCTCCGCCGCCGCGACGCCGAGGTGGGTGCCGAAGCGACCCGAGGTGAGGATCGACCTCGCGCCGCGCGCGCGCGCCTCGCCGAGGAGCAGCTCGAGCTTGCGCGCCTTGTTCCCGCCGACGAGGCCCTGGGCCGCGTCGTCGCGCTTCATCCAGAGCCAGGGCGCCTCCGCCGTCGCGCGGCCGCGCACGGCGCGCTCGAGCGCGGCGAGCGGCTCGAGCGCGGTCGGGGTGCACACCAGCGCGACGCGCGGGAAGCGCAGCGAGGGGTAGGCGCGGGCGAGCGGGCGCTCGTCGTCCGTGGCGGCGGCGGCCGATGCTGCGAGGAGCGCCGCGGCGGCGACGGCGAGCCCGCGCCGCAGCGCTGCAGCGCTGCGCGTTCCGCGGCGCACGCGCTCAAGCCTCCCGCGGCGGCGCGCCGACCGGCCCGGCCGCCGCGGCGCGAGCGCGCGGGATCGCGCCCCGCGCGGCGCGCAGCGCGCCGAGCACGACCGCCGCCGTCGCGGCGATGCCGGCGGCTGCGAGCGCCACCTGGGCCGGGGCTCCGACCGCGGCGCGCGCCAAGGCGAGGTCGGCCGCGGCGGTGGCGAGTGAGCCCGCCGCGACGGCGCTCGCGACGGTCGGCACCATCCCGACACCGCTCGCGAGGAGGTAATCGCGCAGGCGCACGCGGCTCACGCCGAGCGCGTAGTTCACCGCCTCGTTGGGGAGCACGGGCGAGAGCCGCAGGAGGAGCACCGCCGAGAACCCGCGCGCGCCGACGGCTGCGTCGATCGCGGCGAGCGCCGGCTCGCGCGCGACGCGGCGCGCGACGCGAGCGCGCAGGACGCGCCGGGCGAGGAGGAACGCGAGCACGCTCCCGGCGAGGCTCGTGGGCATCGCGAGCGCGAACCCCCCCGCGAACCCCCAGACGAACCCGGCGGCGACGCGCAGCGGCCAGGCGGGGACGAGGAGCAGGGTGCAGGCGACCTGCGCGGCAGCGAAGGCGACGACCCCGGCGGCGCCGGCACCGCCACCCCACCCCGCGAGCGCGGCGACCGCCGCCCGGAGCGGGAGCAGCGCGATGGCGACGACTGCGAGGCTCGCGACCGCGACGGTGATCGCGACCGACCTGCGGTGCTCTTTCGCTGCTTCCATGGTGTCGACCCACCGATGAGTGACGCCATCGAAAGATACTACGCGTGAACACGCCTTGACCAGAAACACTTGACGCGTCGTCCGTGACGACCATCCTCCCGCGACGAGTCCGGAGCGACCCAGGTACGCCGCGCACCCGACGACGAAGGCCACGCGCGCAGGCGTGGGCACCGCGAGCCGCGCTCGTTTTTGGTGGGGTTTTTGGTCCTCGATGCCGACCGGGGCGCGCCGTGTCGCTCGGCAGGCGACGTGCACAGGCCCCCGCACGATGACCACGACGACCTCCGCGTCCGCGCTCGCCCGCCGCGCCGCAGCGTTCTGGCTCGCGTCGCTCGCGGGCTTCGCCGCGCACGGGTGGGTCCTCGCCAGCGCCGCCGCGGGAGGGCTCGCGGAGGGCGGCGGCCCGGGCCTGGCAGAGACTGCCTGGGCGGCGCTCGCGCTCGCGGCGCTCGAGGCCGTGGTACTCGGGGTCCCCGCCGCGCTCGGGTTCGCGGCCGCGCTCCTGCGGTCGCGCCGCCGGGCGTGGGCCGCGGCGGCTGCACCCGCCCTCGCCATCGGGGCTGCGCTCGCCGCGGCGCTCGCCGCCTGGGGGTGGGCGTGCGCCGACGCTGGGTGGGCGCACGGGCCCACCCTGCACGTCGCGCTCGGCGCGGCGACGGCGGCCGCGGGCGCGGTCACCGCCGTCGTCGCCTCCCCCGCCCCCGCCGCGCGCGCGTAGTCTAGTCGTGCCCGTGGGCGTGCTCGCCCTCCGCCTCGCGCCGCCGCACGGCGCGCTCGAAGCGCCGATCCGGCACGAGCCAGATCGCCGCCACCGCGACGTAGAGCGCGTCGGAGATCGCCTCCTGCACGAACGCGAGCGGGATCGCCGCGACGTACAGGACCATCGACAGCTTGGCCTTCCAGTCGCGCCGCACCGCCCGCGCGACGTTCGAGCCGCCGTGGCCACGCAACTCGGCGCGGATGATCGCGGTCTGCAGCAGCGTGAACGCCGCGGCGGAGGCGAGGAGCACGGCGCCGTAGATCGCCGTCGGCAGCGGCGCGAAGTGGTTCTCGCCCATCCAGCCGGTGGTGAACGGCACGAGCGAGAGCCAGAAGAGGAGGTGCAGGTTCGGCCACAGGATCGCGCCGTCGATGCGCGTCGTCGCCTGCAGCATGTGGTGGTGGTTGTTCCAGTAGATGCCGAGGTACACGAAGCTCAGCACGTAGGTGAGGAACACCGGTACGAGCGGCCGCAGCGCGGCGAGGTCGTCGCCGTGCGGCACCTTCAGCTCGAGCACGAGGATGGTGATGAGGATGGCGAAGACGCCGTCCGTGAACGCCTCGAGCCGGGCCTTCGTCATGCGTACACGTCCAGGCCAACGCCCCGCGCCGCG
>JBJMQK010000668.1:0-3076 GCA_045802735.1 Anaeromyxobacteraceae bacterium
AGCGGCGCGGGCGTGCCTACCGTGCCCTTCGCCTCGCCGACCGTCGCGGGCCTGGCCGACGGCGGTCGCTCAGCGCGAGACGGCTCGCGAGGCCCACGCCACGACGCCCTCGAGGGATCGGAACTCCTCGACGGCCCGCACCTCCATGTCAGGGAAGCGGTCGCGTGCCATGCGCGCCAGTCCGCTGCCCGGGCCGAGCTCGAGCAGGGCGGAGCAGCCCATCTCGACGAGGCCCTCGAGGCACGACGACCAGGCCACGGTCTCGGCGAGCTGTCGGGATAGCACGTCGATCGCGCGCTCGCGCGTGAGGACGGGGGCGCCGTCGATCCCGGCGAGCACCGGCGTGCGAGGGTCGCCGAGGCCGGCCGCGAGGAGCGCCGCCCGGAACACGCCCACGGCCGGCCGCATCCGCGAGGTGTGGGAGGCGATGCAGACGCGCAGCGGCGTCACCTTGGCTCCGCGCGCGACGAGCGCCGGCTCGCACGCGGCGAGGTCGGCCTCCGCGCCGCCGATGACGATCCGATCCGGACCGTTCACGATCGCGACCTCGACCTGCCGGGGCCCGCAGACTCCTTCCAGCTCGGCTCGTCGCAGGCCGCGCACTGCGCGCAGGCCGCCGGGCTCCGCGCAGGCGGCGTCCATCGCCGTCGCGCGGTCGCGAGCGAGCCGCACCGCGGTCGCGAAGTCGACGGCCCCGGCGCAGCCATGGGCGGTCAGCTCGCCGAGGCTGTACCCCGCGAAGACGCGCGCCGGCGGGAGCCGGTCGCGGAGCGCCGCCCAGGTCGCGAGCTGCACCGCGGCGACGAGGGGCTGGGCCACGGCGTTGCGGTGACGCCGTTCGGGCCCGATGCGCCGCGGGTCCTCGCCGAGCACCTCGCGCGCGATCTCGAGCACCTCCGCCGGAGCACCGTCCGTCGGCACGAGGTCGAACATCGCCGAGGACTGGTCGCCCTGGCCCGCGCAGAGGACGCCGAGGCTCACGTGGCCAGCTCGTGCACGAAGAGGGCAGCGGCGAGCACGTCGGCGGCGCCGCCTGGCGAGATCCAGCGGGCGACGCACTCCCGGTGAATCACCACCGCGCGCTCGCGCCAGCCGGGAGCGTGGGTCCCGCCGGTCGCGAGGAACCGGCGCGCCTCGCCCTGCAGCCACGCGAGCCCTTCCATCCCGCCCCGGTGCACGACGTTCGTGTCCTGGAGCTCCGCCATCACCGCGAACAAGGTCTGCACGAGCGCCCGCTCGCGGCAGCCCAGCGCGGCGAGCGTCCGGCGCAGCACCGGCAGCGCGGTGCCGACCAGGATCGGGAAGCCGGCGAGGGCCTCGTCGCGCGCGCCGCGCACGCCGTGACGACGCACGGCCTCCTCGCCGTGGCTGCCGCGCGCCGCCGGCGCCGCAGCGGCGATCTCCTCGCCCCAGCGGCGCACGACGGTTCCGGCGAGGCCCTCCGCGCTGACGCGGAGCCCGCGCCGCTGGTGGAAGCCGGCGGCCGCCGCGAGCAGCCCCATGCTGAAGATTGCCCCGCGGTGCGTGTTCACGCCGCCGGTCGCGGCGAGCATCCGCCGCTCGGCTGCGAGCCCGGTCCGGCGGAGCACGTCGAACGACGCGCCCGCGGCACCCGCGGACGCGAGCTCCAAGAACGCGTGGCGCAGAGCGAACAGGCTGCGCTGGAACGTCGCCGCGTCCATGTCGTCGTGCGCGCCGCCGTCGACGGGGCTCACGAGCCCCGGCTTCGGATACAGCGTGAGCTCGGCGTGCAGCGCCCTCACGGCGGCGCGCCCCACTTCCACCGGCGATGGCGCCGGGTGACCCTGCAGTGCAACGGCGGCCGTCATGCCGCGCACCTCCCGAACGTCCCGAGGACCTCGGCGCGCGCGATGAGACGTGCCGTCGCGGTGGTCTTCACGAGGACGCGGGCCGCGGTCGAGGCGAGCTCGCGCCACGCGACGGCCGCGCCATCCGGAAGGACCAGCTCGCCGTCGAGGCGCGGCACCGGCTCCGCGGCGGCGGCCTCCGTCAGGATCGCGAGCGCGGCGTCCGCGCTCGCCCGCGTCGACGGTCGGACGAGGAGATCGACGTCCGACTCCGGCGTGACGTAGGCGAGCGCGGGGTCCGCCGCGACGTGCTGCCACGCGAGCGACCCGTACACCGCGGGCTCGACGTCCGCGGCGCGCAGGCGGGCGGCGAGCTCGCGCAGCCATCGCGCGCCGCCGGCCGGCGCGCATCCCAGCGCCGCCTCGAGCGCTGGCGGAGCGAGTCGCCCGCGAACGGCGCTCGATGGCACGACGACGCCGATGCGCCGCCGGCCGGGGAGGGCGAGACCGAGCCGGACCGAGCCCGGCGGATCGCCCTCGAGCGCGCGCGCGACGACGAGCGGCCGCCCGCGCGCGAGCCACTGCTCCAGGCTCGCCCTGTCCGACGCGGCGACCGGAGCCAGGAGCCCGCGCGGCCAGCCTTCCCGCAGCCTCACCCAGTCGTGCCGCGCGAGGTCAGTCACGGCGCACCCGCTCGGCGACCGCGCGCGCGAGCAGCCTGCCGCCCCGCGTCTCCCCGCGTTCGCGCCGCACGTCGGACGTGAGCGGCGCGCGCAGCGCCTGCGACAGGCACGCCTCCAGGTCCCCGGTCCAGACGCCCTCGATGGCTCCCATGCGCAGGTAGTTCTCGACGCCGGGGGCGAACACCGGCGAGCTCTGGCTGAGCGCC
This sequence comes from Anaeromyxobacteraceae bacterium, assembly GCA_045802735.1. Taxonomy (GTDB): domain Bacteria; phylum Myxococcota; class Myxococcia; order Myxococcales; family Anaeromyxobacteraceae; genus Anaeromyxobacter_A. The sequence continues at coordinate 2,698 of JBJMQK010000668.1, forward strand.
TCGAGCCGCTCGACGGGGATCTTCGTGATGCGCGCCATCGCCGCGAGGTTCATGACCCGGACCTCCGCGTCCGGCAGCGCGTAGCAGGCGTCGGCGAGGAGGCCGCTGGCGAGGAACCCGCCGCTCACCGCCTGCGAGTAGACGAGCCCGACGATGCGATGACCGGCGCGGCGGGCGACCTCGAACGACTGTGCCAGGTGCGCGAGGTACGCGTTGATCCCGAGGAGCTCGTCACGGCGCGAGAGCCGCTGCCCCGACGTGTCGACGAGCAGCAGGATGGGCCGCCGCGGGTGGTCGCGGACGACGCGCAGCACTGCGCCAGCCATCCGGTGCGCCAGCTCGACTCCGATCGCCGCCGCATCGGTCAGGCCGAGCACGG
>JBJMQK010000692.1:0-2550 GCA_045802735.1 Anaeromyxobacteraceae bacterium
GATCCGCGGCCGCATCGCAATCGCCGAGCAGCGCCAGGGCCACGAGGCGCGCGCCTTCCTCCGCCGATCGGTCGATCACGTCTGGAAAAACTTCCACGGCGCCAGATCATGCGCCTCGCGCGACGGTCCGATCGGCTCCCACGATGGGGTGCGCGCGCGAGAGTTCACAGGCGCCCCGCGCCGGCGCAGGCCATGAGCCAGCGCGGGTCGATCGCCGGCAGCGCGTACGGCGCGCGCCGTCACCTCGCCGACGCGTGCCCGTCACAGTGCCGCCAGGGATCGGTTTTCGCGGAGCAGACTGGAACCGACCGGATCACGGCAGGTTGCGAGCGGCCCACGACGTATCCGCCGCCGTCACGCAATCGTCACGGCCGTGGGGACGCCCTCGGGTGCAGATCCCCCCGCGCAGAGCAGTGCGCAGGAGCAACCCGATGAGCACACACCGCGAGACCTACTTCACCTGCACGTACGCATCGAGGGCGACGCGCCGCACCGCCGTCGTCCAGGCCTGGGACGCGACCATGGCCGAGTCCCTCTTCCGCGAGCTCCTCGCCGAGGAGCCGCTGCCGGAGTCCGGCGTCATCGAGATCGAGCTGCCGGGGGGCCGCGTCGCCCGCCGCGCGCCGTACGCGCCGCTCCCGGGCGCGCAAGCGTCCAGCCACGCCTGACGCCGCCGCGCCCGCGGCCCGGCGTTCAGACCGCGGCGCGCTCGACGACGCCAGCAGGCCCGCCCTGCACCACCTCGTGCCGCGCCGCGTTCTTGCCGCCGTGCTTCGCGTCGTACATGAGCTGGTCGGCGCGGGCGAGCATCTCGTCGAGCGAGCGCGGCGGCGTGAGGAAGGTCACCGCGCCGATGCTGAACGAGACGTCCCAGCGGTTCTCGTGCATCGCCGCGGCGAGCGCCGCCCGCACCCGCGCGAGGAGGGCCTCGGCCGCCGCGCCGTCGGTGTCGACGAGCAGGAGGCCGAACTCGTCGCCGCCGAGCCGCGCCACGGTGTCCACCGCCCGCGTCCCGCCGCGCAGCGTCGCCGCGACGATGGCGAGGAGCGCGTCGCCCTGCGCGTGCCCGAACCGGTCGTTCACGATCTTGAAGTCGTCGCAGTCGAGGTACGCGACGGTGATCGGCTTCGCGGTGCGGCGCGCGCGCTCGATCTCGATCCCGGCCAGCTCGAGGAAGGCGCGCCGGTTCGGGACGTGGGTGAGCGGATCGGTGCGCGCGAGCTGCCGCTCGCGGGCGAGGCGCGACTGGAGCGCGGCGAGCAGCGCCACCAGCGCGAGGAACGTGCCGAGCTGCACCGCCAGGTTCCACGCCAGCACCGGCCCGGGCAGCGGGACCGCGCGGGTCGAGAGATCCACCATGAACGACGCGACGGCGCTGAGGATCGACAGGAACACCCCCGCCGAGAGCGCCACGAACCAGGTCGCGAAGCCGATCGGGACGAGGTACAGCAGCGTGAACGACACGTCCGGGCCGGTGATGTCGTCGCCGATGGCGACGCAGAAGGCGAGGGCGAGCGCGATCGTGAGCGCCCCGCCCGGCGAGAGGCCCTGCACCCACGCCTTGAGGCTGCCGTGCAGGCCGCGCCGGCGCGGCCGCCGGCCGAGCTCGCGCGCCCACGCGCCGCCGCTGTGGCTCTCTGCTGTGATGGTCGTCCCGACTTGAAGCGAGGGGTGAAGCTTCAAGCTTTCGCCACGGCGAGGGGCAAGTCAAGCAGCCGCCTGTAGGCCTCCGTAGGCGAATGCAAGATGCCGGATGGGCTGGGTCCATCCCTTTCGGCGCTTGGTTCACGAGAGCGTCGCGCTCGCGCCACGGATCCGTCACCCTGGGGTCCTAGGAGAAATGCCGTGCCCGCCATCCTCATCGTCGACGACGAGCGCGACCTCCTCTCGCTGCTCGACTTCAACCTGCGTCAGGCCGGGTTCGAGACCGTGCTCGCCGCGAACGGCGAGAGCGCGCTCCGCGAGCTGCGCCGCAAGGTCCCCGACCTCGTGCTCCTCGACCTCATGTTGCCGGACGTGTCGGGGACGGAGGTGTGCCGGCAGGTGAAGGCCGACGCCCGCACGCGCCACGTGCCGGTCGTCATGCTCACGGCCAAGGGCGAGGAGGTGGACAAGGTGGTCGGCCTCGAGCTCGGCGCCGACGACTACATCACGAAGCCCTTCAGCGTGCGCGAGCTGGTCCTGCGCCTGAAGGCGGTGCTGCGCCGCGCCTCGGCGCCCGCGCCGGAGAAGCCGCCGGACGCCATCGGGCCGATCAAGGTGGACGTCGAGGCGCACCGCGCGTTCGTCGACGCCGCCGAGGTGACGCTCACCCCGCTCGAGTTCCGCCTCCTCACGACGCTCATGTCGCGCGCCGGCCGCGTGCAGTCGCGCGAGCAGCTCCTCAGCGACGTGTGGGAGATGTCGAGCGAGCTCGAGACCCGCACCGTCGACACGCACGTGAAGCGGCTCCGCGAGAAGCTCGGCAGCGCGCGCGATCTGCTGGAGACGGTGCGCGGCATCGGTTACCGCCTCATCGATCCCGCGCGGCGATGACGAGAACGGGGCGCG
>JBJMQK010000028.1:0-3049 GCA_045802735.1 Anaeromyxobacteraceae bacterium
CTCTTCCTGGCCGAGCGGCCCGCGGGCAAGGCGGGCAGCGTGGTGACGTGCACGTTGAATGGAACGCGGCCGCTGCTGGTGGAGGTGCAGGCGCTGGTGGCCCCCACGGGCTACGGCACCGCGCGGCGCACGGCGATCGGCGTGGACACCAACCGCGTGGCGCTGCTCGCCGCGGTGCTGGAGAAGAAGGAGGACATCCCGCTGGTGGGCTGCGACATCTTCGTCAATGTGGCGGGCGGGATGACGCTGAACGAGCCCGCGTGCGACCTCGCGGTGTGCGCGGCGCTGGTGAGCAGCCTGCAGAACCGCCCGCTGGACCCGCACACGCTGGTGCTGGGCGAGGTGGGGCTCGCGGGCGAGGTGCGCGGGGTGGCCCAGGCCGAGGCGCGCCTCGCCGAGGCGGCGCGGCTCGGCTTCGCCCGCGCGGTGATCCCGTCGGGCAACGCGCGGCACGCGGCGGTGCCCGCCGGGATCGAGGTGGAAGGCGTCGACACGGTCGCGGAGGCCCTCGATCGGCTCTTCCCATGATCGAGTGACAGCGGGATACCCGTGTCGCACCGCGGCAGGGCCCGGTGTCCTCCCAGTCGAACCGGGGCGTTCCCGGCCGAGAGGTCCACCCGCCATGTCGAAGATCGCCGTCCGCGTCACCCTCGCCGCCGTCGCCTGCGCCGTCGTCTACGGGGCCTACACGGCGTACGACACGCTGACCGGCGATTCCGTGGCGAGCCCGAGCGCGAGCGCCTCCGCCGAGCCGGCACCCGTCGCCGCGCCCGTCGCCGAGGCGCCGCGGCCGTCGCGCCCCGCGGTGGTCCCGGAGACCTCGCGCGGCATCGCCGAGGACCCGGGCACGCCGCCGAAGATCCAGTCGGTCTCTCCGGCCACCGGCAGCGCGCAGGGCGGCGAGCGCGTCGTCATCAAGGGGCACAGCTTCGCGCGCCCGCAGGTGCTGTTCGGGAACTCGCCGGCGCAGGTCGTCGAGGCGACGGAGGACGCCCTCACCGTCGTCGTCCCGGCGCCGGAGCACGCGGGCGCCGTCGCGCTCGTCGTGACGAACCGGAGCGGCGGCTACACCGTCCGGCCGAACGCGTACACGTACAACCGGTGATCCCCGGCTCAGGCGGCGCCGACCACCCGACGCCACTTGGCGAGGTTCCGCTCGCGCTCCTCGGGCTTCATCTTCGGCTCGAAGCGCTTCCCCACCTTGAAGGCCTTGCCGATCTCGTCGCGCGATGACCACACGCCCGCGGCGAGGCCGGCGAGGAAGGCGGCGCCGAGCGCCGTCGTCTCGATCATCCGCGGGCGCTCCACCGGGACGCCGAGCAGGTCGGCCTGGAACTGCAGGAGGAGGTCGTTCGACGACGCGCCGCCGTCCACCCGGAACGCCGGCGCGGAGCGGCCGGAGTCCTTCGCCATCGCCTCGGCGAGGTCGTGGATCTGGAACGCGATGCCCTCGAGCACGGCGCGGGCGATGTGACCCGCGGTCGTGCCGCGCGACAGCCCGGAGAGGAGCCCGCGCGCCTCGGGGCGCCAGTGCGGCGCGCCCAGCCCCGCGAGCGCCGGGACGAAGACGACGTCGCCCGAGTCCTTCACCGTCTTCGCGAGCGCCTCGCTCTCCGCCGCGGTCGTGATGAGCTTCAGGCCGTCGCGGAGCCACTGCACCGCGGCGCCGGCGACGAAGGCGCTGCCCTCGAGCGCGTAGGCGGTCTCGGGGCCGATCTTCCAGGCGACCGTCGTGAGCAGGCCGTGCTTCGAGACGAGCGGCTCCGCACCCACGTTCTGCAGGAGGAACGCGCCGGTGCCGTAGGTGCACTTCGCGTCGCCGGGGCGGAAGCAGGCCTGCCCGAACAGCGCCGCCTGCTGATCGCCGGCGATGCCGCACACCGGGATGCCGTCGGGGAGGCCGCGCGTCCCCTTCGTCGTGCCGTACACCTCGGAGCTGGAGCGGATCTCCGGCAGCACCGCCTTCGGGATGCCGAAGACCTCGAGGAGCTCCGGGTCCCAGGCGCAGGAGCGCAGGTCCATGAGCAGCGTGCGGCTCGCGTTCGAGGCGTCGGTGACGTGCACGCCGCCCGAGGTGAGGCGCCACACGAGGAAGCTGTCGATGGTGCCGAAGGCGAGCTGGCCCGCCTCCGCCTTGTCGCGCGCGCCCCGCACGTTCTCGAGCAGCCAGGCGAGCTTCGTCGCGGAGAAGTACGGGTCGAGGACGAGCCCGGTCTTCTCCCGGATCGCGGCCTCGCGCCCCTCGGCCTTGAGCTTCGCGCACGCGTCCGCGGTGCGGCGGTCCTGCCACACGATGGCGTTGTGCACGGGCTTGCTGGAGCGGCGATCCCAGAGCGCCGTCGTCTCGCGCTGGTTCGTGATGCCCACGGCGCCGATCTCGCCCGCGCGCAGCCCCGCCTCGCGCAGCGCGCGCCCGATCCCGGCGACGACCGAGCCCCAGATGTCGTCGAGGTCGTGCTCGACGAGCCCCGGCTTCGGGAAGATCTGGCGGAACTCCACGTTGACGCGCGCGCGCACCGCGAGCCGCTTGTCGACGATGAGCACCGTGGTGCCGGTCGTCCCCTGGTCGATCGCCATCACGTACGACGCCGCCATACCCCTCCCTCGTGGTCGCTCGCGTCCGAGGCGGACGCGGGGACCGGTAGACCGTCGAAGAACGCCAGGACCTCGCCGGCGCAGCGCTCGCGCTCGACGTCGATGCCGACGAGGTGAAAGCTCCTCGGTAGCACGACGAGGCGACCGCCGCCCGCGCCGAGTCGCCGCGCCATGCGCCGCGCGCCGGCGAGCGTCACCGTGTGGTCCTTCGCGCCGGCGACGACGAGCGCCGGCGCCGCGATGCCCGGCAGGAGCCCGTCGACGTGGCGCGCCAGGAGGTCGAGCTCGCCCACCGCCGAGAGCGGGACGGCGCGCATCGTGGGGTTCGCGCGGCGCATGACCGGGTCGCGGACGTCGGAGCCACCGAGCTTCGGGACGAGCGCGCGGCGGAGCGGCGTGTGGCGCGCGAGGAGCGCGGCGAGCCGCGCCGCCCCGGCGAGGCGCAGCGCGGGCG
>JBJMQK010000052.1:0-2786 GCA_045802735.1 Anaeromyxobacteraceae bacterium
GGTCGCACCGCCGCGCGTCGCGACGTGGAGCGCCGGCGGGTTCACCATCGTGTCGAGCTCCATCTGCACGACCCGCCCGTCGGGGAGGCCGTCGATCGCGACGTGCTTCCCGGTCGCCGGGTCGAAGAGCACGATCCCCGAGTTCGGGCCGCCGAACACCACGCGCCCGTCGGGGAGCGCGGCGAGGTCCTCCACGTCCTGCTCGCCCAGGCCGACCTCGCCGTACGAGTAGTAGGTGAAGCCCTTCCCGGCCTTGTACGAGGCGATGCCGCGCGGGCTGTCGGCGCCGGCGCCGGTGTCGTTGCCGCTGCCGAACCAGGCGGTGCCGTCGCCCGCGACCGAGACGGTCTTGAGGCTCACGACGTCGCCCTCGACCGCGACCGGGAAGACCGGCGGGACGCCCGCGTCGCCGAATGCCTCCTCGAACGCGTCGTGCCCGGCGCGGAACTCCCAGTCGTGGAGCGCCGGCGTGAAGCGGATCTTGCCCGCCGCCCAGCGCCCCGCGTGCCACACGCCGCCGTCCGGCGCCAGCGCGAGCCCCTTCCACCAGCCGATGAGCTGGGGCCCCTCGCTGCCGTCGGTCGGGCACGGGCCGCCCTTGCACGGCGCGACGTGGACGTGGTCGGCCATCCACTCCATGTTGGCGACGTCGATCCACTCGCCGACCGCCCGCTCGCGCCACTTGTCGGGGAAGATCATGTCGACGCCGTGGTTCGCGGCGACGTACAGCGTGTGCGCGTGGATCTGGTGGTCGTAGACCATCCGCAGCACGGTGCGGTTGTGCCAGAACTGCATGCCCATGCCGGTGGTCGAGAGGTCGAAGCGGTCCACCTGCAGCTTGCCGGAGGCGAGGAGCCGCACGCGGTCGAGCTTGCCGGAGTGGCGGTCGTTCGGGGCGAGGCGGCTGTGGCAGTCGCCCGTGTCCTCGTCGTCGCCCCAGTAGCCCACGAACACCTCGTCGGCCCGCCCGCCGACGATCGTGCTGATGCCGAGCCCCGACGCCGAGCCGAACGCGACCGACGACGGCGACCCGTCGCCCCCGCAGTAGTCCTCGATGTACTTCACCGGGTTGTCGGCGAGGTGAAGCCCGTCACGCGAGGTGAATTTCACGAAGCGCGTCGCGCCGGGCTTCAGCAGGAAGAGCGCGTTCGGCGTCGCCACCCACCGGTTCTGCGCCTCGTCCGTCGACATCGAGACGACGGGGCCCTCGTCGATGCCATCGGCATTGCCATAGGTGCGGTTCTCGACCGGCCAGGGCCCCTGCGTCCCGAACGTCGGGCCCGGGTCCACCGGCGGTCCCGCGTCGGGGACGCCGCCGTCGGGGACGCCTGCGTCGGGCGCGCCGTTCCCGACGATGGGCCCGCCGTCGTCGCCGCCGGTGGGCGGCGTGACCACCGGCTGCTGGCCCTGCTTCGCGCCGCACCCCCCGGCGAGCAGCGCCGCGAGCGCGAGCACGCCGATGAGCCCGACCGCCGCCGCGACCCGAGGGGCCGATCGCGCCACGAATGGATCCATTCCCGCCTCCCCACCAGAGCGCCCCGACCGCGCGCACCATCACCGACGCGGCGCCGTGCACTGCGAGCGGTGGGCCAGGCGCGGACCGAGCGGCTGCACCGCGATCTGGCGGCGACCGCTCGCGCGCGGTGGCGAGCGCCGCACCCAGCGACGGAAAGGCTTTGCCTCGCAGTGGAGCGCGATTGATACGTACGGCGGTGGGATCGGCTGCTGTACCCGTGTGGCGCGTTCGCCCGCTCGTCGGTGCGCCTCCCGTGCGCGATAGAGTGAGCCATGACCGAAGGGACCCCCGAACGCGCGCTGGCAGGGCTCGGCGCCTTCAGCCGCAAGCTCGCGATCGGGACGCTGATCGCGATCGCGCTCGCCTGGGCGGGGTGGACGGTGTTCATGGCCGGGGAGGGGCCCTCCGCGACCTCCGCCGTTCGCCCGGAGCGGAGCGCAGCGGAGTCGAAGGGCCCGACCCCGAACGCGACGCCCTCCGTTCGCCCTGAGCGGAGCACAGCGGAGTCGAAGGGCGAAGACCCGACCTCTCCCATCTCCGCCGCCATCGAGCGCCGCCACGCCGAGGGCGCCCTCCAGGAGGCGGTGAAGCGCTTCCCGCCGTGCCCCGGCGGTGACGTGCGCCGCACCGCCTGGATCGACGGCGACAGCGTCGTGAAGCTCGCGCGCGAGAAGGCGGACGGCACTCAGGTGGAGGAGTGGTTCGACCGCGGCGGGCGCCTCCGCGAGGCGATCGTGCGCGGCCGGTCCGGCGCGGCGAAGTTCACCCGCCGCGTCGTCCTCGACGAGCGCGGCGCGCCGGTGCTCGACGCGACCGCGCCGGCGGGGGTCGTCCTCGACGCCCCGCTGCCGCCGCTCCAGCGCGAGGACCCCTCGGCGGGCTTCTTCGGCGGGCCGGGCTGCGTGCGATGACCCGCCGCGGGTGACGCGGCGCGCCTCGCGTTAAATCGGCGCCATGTTCCTCGGCCACCTCGCCATCGGCTTCGCCGCGAAGCGCGCCGCCCCGCGCGCGGGCCTCGCGCCGCTGATGGCGGCGCCGGTCCTGCTCGACCTCGTCTGGCCCGCCTTCGTCCTCCTCGGCCTCGAGGAGGTGCGCATCGAGCCCGGGGCGACCGCGGTGACGCCGCTCGACTTCGCCTCGTACCCCTGGTCGCACAGCCTCGCCTTCGCGGCGCTGTGGGCGGCGCTCTTCGGCGGCGCGTACCTGGCGCGGACGCGCTACCGCGCCGGCGCGGTCGCCATCGCCGCGGCGGTGCTCTCGCACTGGGCGC
>JBJMQK010000087.1:0-2695 GCA_045802735.1 Anaeromyxobacteraceae bacterium
GTCCCTCCGCGAAGTAGGCCTGGTCGTGCCCGGGGCTGAGATCCGCGAACGGCAGCACCGCGACCGAGCCGGCGCGCGCCGACGCCGCCGCGCCGCGCTCCACCGTGCGGCGCGCGAGCGACCGCGTCGCGAGCGCTGCCGCGAGGGCCATCGCAGAGAGCGCGACCGCGCCGGCGGCGAGCCTTCGCCGGCGCCGGCGCCTGCGCGGCGGGGACGCGGCGCCGGGAGAGGGCTGCGACAGGTCGCGCTCGATCGGCTCGAGCGCGGCGAGCACCGCCGCGCCATCGCTCGGACGCTCCGCGGCGTCGTCCGCGAGCATGCGCGCGACGAGGTCGCGGAGGCGCTGCGGCGCCGGGAGCGCGTCCGCCGCGGGTGGCACGGCGCCGGGCGTCGGGAGCACGCCGGTGAGCGCCTGCCACAGGACGATGCCGAGCGCGAAGACGTCGGCGCGCGCGTCCACGGGGCCGTCGCCGCGCACCTCGGGGGCCATGAAGGCGACGGTGCCTCCGCGCAGCGGGACGCGTCCTCCGAAGACGTAGGCGAGCCCGAAGTCGAGCACCTTCACGCGCCCGTCCTCGGTGAGGAACACGTTCGAGGGCTTGAGGTCGCGGTGGACGACCCCCTTCGCGTGCGCGTACGCGAGCGCCTTCGCCGCCTCGCGCGCGATGCCGACCGCCTCGCGCGGCGCGAGCGGGCCGCGCGCGAGCCGCTCCTCGAGCGTCTCTCCGTCGAGCAGCTCGAGGATGAGGTGCGGCACGCCGTCACACGACGTGAGGTCGTGCAGGGTGACGATGTTCGGGTGGCTGAGCTGCGCCGCGGCCTCGGCCTCGTGCCGCAACGATTCCTTCCGCAGCTCGGCGGCCGGGGCATCGCCCGGGCGGATGGCCTTCAGCGCGACGCGCCGGCCGAGCTCGGTGTCGCGCGCCTCGTACACGATGCCGAAGCCGCCGCGGCCCAGCTCCCGCACGATCTCGAAGCGACCCACGGTGTCGCCGGCGCGGTGGAGGGCGAGGACCTCGTCGGCGCCGGGCGGCAGGGGCGTCCGCGCCAGCTCCTCGAGGAGCGCCGTGATCGAGCCGCGCGGCGCGGCCTCCCGCTCGCCGGCGGAGGTGTCGGCGCCGGGGCCGTCGCGGGGCGTACGCACAGACGAGAACCTAAGGCCGCGCGCGTGCGGCGCCGTCCCCGGTATCGCCCTGCGCGCGAGGCGCGGCCCGGCTACCTCCCGGCGCGGGGCCCGGCCGTCCCGGGTGCCTCGGAAGGAGCGCGGCATGAAGATCGGCGTCATCGGCTCGGGCGTGGTGGGCGAGACGCTCGCGAACGGGTTCCTGAAGCACGGCCACGAGGTGATGCGCGGCTCGCGCGACCCGGCGAAGCTCGAGGCGTGGCGCGCCTCGGCGGGCGCGCGGGCGAAGGTGGGCACGTTCGACGACGCCGCGCGCTTCGGCGAGGTCGCGGTGCTCGCGGTGAAGGGCACCGGCGCGGTCGCCGCCGTCGAGGCCTGCGCCGCGAGCCTCGCCGGGAAGCCGGTGCTCGACACGACGAACCCCATCGCCGAGGCGCCGCCGGTGAACGGGGTCCTCCAGTTCTTCACCGGGCCGAACGAGTCGCTCCTCGAGAAGCTCCAGGCGCGCGCGCCGCAGGCGAGGTTCGTGAAGGCGTTCTCCTCGGTCGGGAGTGCGCTCATGGTGAACCCTGCGCTCCCCGGCGGGCGCCCGACGATGTTCATCTGCGGGAACGACGACGGCGCGAAGCGCACGGCGGCGGGGCTCCTCGACGCGCTCGGCTGGGAGACGGAAGACTGCGGCGCCGCCGAGGCGGCCCGCGCGATCGAGCCGCTCTGCATGCTGTGGTGCATCCCGGGGTTCCGGAAGAACGACTGGGCGCACGCGTTCAAGGTGCTGCGGCCGTAGCGGGCGTCGGCACGCCGCACTCGACCTCGACGGCTATTTGGCCGACGTCCGGAAGGACCCCCTCGGGCCGATCGCGGTCCCGCCAGCCGCATCACTGGCGGTGATCCAGTACGAGTACTGTGATGACTTGACCAGCGCCGGAAGCGTCACGCTCTGGGCTGCAAGGAACGTCGGAGCGCTGACCGTCATCACGGGCCCGCCCGTGGACAGCTGGTAATTCACGATTCCGAAGGCTGGTTTGTTCGTGCTCCACGAGACGGTCGCCGTCGTCGCCGCGGCAAGTGCCTTGACGCGCGAGATCGTCAGCGCGATCCAGCTCGGACCGGCTGCTGTCACCGTGGCCGCCGGCGAGACGTTGCCAGCGTCGTCGATGGCCTTCACCACGTACGTGAAGACCGCAGCGAGGTCTGGCATCACGTCCTTGTATGAGGTGGCGACCGTGGTGCCAATCCGGAATCCGTTCCGGTAGATCATGTAGTACGACAAGGCGCCACTGTCGGTCGACCCGGCCCAGGAGAGCGTCACGGTCCCCGTGGTCGCGACCGCTGCTGCAAGCGTACCTGGCGCGGGCGGCGCGGTCGTATCCGTCGACGGCGGTCCGGTGACGGCCGCCAGCTCCACGGCCGACGCCACGTCGACTCGACCGAAGCCGTACCGTCGATCGTACCCGACGCCGCCGAGGTCCTTCGCGTTCGAGAACAGGATCTGATCCGCCTGGAAGGGCGTCAGGCCGGGATTGACGGAGAACATCACTGCATAGATCCCTGAGACGATCGGAGCGGCGA
>JBJMQK010000295.1:0-2924 GCA_045802735.1 Anaeromyxobacteraceae bacterium
TCAAGGCGGGCCTGCGGCGGATCAACGTGTCCCTGGACGCGCTTGCGCCGGACCGCTTCTTCCAGCTCACCCGCCGCAACTCGCTCCAGCAGGTGCTCGACGGGCTGGCCGCCGCGGAGCGCCACCCCGAGCTGCGCCCGATCAAGGTCAACGTCGTCGCGCTCAAGGACTTCACCGAGGACGAGGTCGTGCGCTTCGCCGAGTTCGCCCGCAAGCACCCCTACGAGGTCCGCTTCATCGAGTTCATGCCGCTCGACGGCGACCGTTCGTGGTCGCGCGACCGCGTGCTGCCCAACGCCGAGGTGCGGCGCCTGATCCACGCCGCCTACCCGCTCAAGGACCTCGGCCGCGAGCGCCACGGCACCTCGCGGCGCTGGGAGTTCGCCGACGGTCAGGGGTCGATCGGGTTCATCTCGCCCGTCAGCGAGCCGTTCTGCGGCGACTGCAACCGCATTCGCGTGACCGCCGAGGGCAAGCTGCGCACCTGCCTGTTCTCGATGACCGAGACCGACCTGCGCGAGCCGCTGCGCAACGGCGCCTCCGACGCCGAGCTCGAGCGGATCATCCGCGACGCCGTGTGGGAGAAGGAGCTCAAGCACCACGTCAATGACGAGGGCTTCGTGCCGCCTGCCCGCTCGATGTCGCAGATCGGCGGATGAAGGACCTCTCCGAGGCACTGCGCCTCGTGCTCGAGGGCATCGCGCCGCTGGAGCCCGAGACCGTGCCGCTGCCACGGAGCCAGGGGCGCGTGATGGCCGGCGAGGCGCGCGCCGCTGCGCGCGGGCGCGTCGGACGCCGAGCTCGAGCGGATCATCCGCGACGCCGTGTGGGAGAAGGAGCTCAAGCACCACGTCAACGACGAGGGCTTCGTGCAGCCGGCGCGGACGATGTCGCGCATCGGCGGCTGATGCACTCGATCGACGAGGCGCTCGACGCGATCCTCGGGCCGGTCGAGCCGCTCGGCGCCGAGCGGGCGCCGCTCGAGGCCGCCGCCGCGCGGGTGGCGGCCGAGGATGCGGCCGCGGCGGTCGACCTCCCGCCCTTCGACCGCTCGGCGATGGACGGATACGCGGTCCGCTCCGCGGACACCGCAGCGGGCGTGGCGCTGCGGCTCGCGGGCGGCGTCGCGGCGGGCGAGGTCAGCGCCGAGGCGCTCGTCGCAGGCACGGCGGCCCCGATCTCCACCGGAGCGGCGCTGCCGCCGGGCGCCGACGCGATCCTGCAGTCCGAGCTGGCGTCCGTCGCGGACGGGACGGTCACGCCGGGGTGCGCGCTCGAGGCGGGTCGCCACGTGCGCCGCCGCGCCGAGGACGTGCGGGCGGGCGACGTGCTGGCGCGCGCCGGCGAGCGGCTGACGCTCCCGAGGCTGTCCGCGCTGGCGTCCGCCGGGGTCGGCGAGGTCGCCGTCCACCGCCGACCGCGGCTGCACCTGATCGTCACCGGGTCGGAGCTGCTGCCGCTCGGCGCGCCGCCCGAGCCGGGCCGGATCCACGAGTCCAACGGCCTGATGGTCCGCCTGCTGGCGGCGCGCGCGGGCGCGGAGGTCGTCGACTGCGTGCTCGCGCCGTGCACCGTGTGCGGCGCCTGCGACTACGACGTCGTGAAGAACCGCATCTACGAGGCCAAGGACTACGTGCCCGAACCGGCGCGCCCTCCGCGCCCGCCCGAACCCGTGACGCGCACGCACGTGCGCCTGCGCTACGGCAAGGTGCGGCGCCTCGTCGCGATCTCGCACCTCGAGACGATGCACGCGATCCTCCGGGCGCTGCGCCGCGCCGGCCTGCCGATGGCGTACTCTCAGGGCTACCATCCCAAGCCGCGGGTCTCGTTCGGACCGGCGCTGCCGGTGGGCGTCGAGAGCCGCTGCGAGTACCTCGACCTCGAGCTCGTCGGCGAGCACGACGCGTCCGAGATCGCGGCCCGCGTCGCCGCGAAGCTGCCGGTGGGGCTCGAGGTCTACGACGCGCGCGCGATCGACCCGCGCGCGGAGTCCATCAGCGCGTCCCAGCGCGCCGTTCACTACGTCATCGAGTTCCCCCATGAGTGGGAGGACTCGGGCCTCGAGGCGCGCATCGCCGCGTTCACTGGGAGCGCGCAGGCGCTCGTGAAGCGTGCGACGCCCCCCAAGGGAGGTTCCCGGGGGCGCGGCGAGAAGATTGCGCAGGGGAAGGCAAGGGAGATAGACCTGAAGGACATGGTGACCCACCTCGCCCTCGAGGGCCCGGGACGGGTCACGTTCAGCTTGAAGGCGGACCCGTCGGGGAGCGCGAAGCCAGCCGAGGTGCTGGCGGCGATCTTCGGCGACGGCGCGCCGCCCAGAGGAGTGAAGCTCTTGAAGGAAGGCGTCAGCTTCGCGAGGGCTCCGGCCGGACGGCCGCAGGCGGATCAGCCGCGTGCGCCTCGCTACCTCGACGCCTGAACCCGAACGCCCGTGCCGGACCGCCCTCGGTAGCGGTCCCGCCGGCGCGCTGGATGCGAACTTGAGCGCGAGATCCACACATCTCTGGACGAGCCCCGCCCCTCCGGGACGAGGCTGCGCTCACGGCCCTGCGAGGGGCCTCGCACCTCCGGCGCGCGCGGCGCGGCACGGCCAGCGAGGTCCCACATGGCAGGCGCGAGCATCCTGGTCATCAACGCGGCGGGCGCGGAGACGCGCGTAGCCCTCGTCGAGAACGGCACCATCCACGAGTTCTATCTCGAGCGAAAGCGCGAGAAGGGCATCGTCGGAAACATCTACAAGGGGCGCGTGGTCCGGGTCCTCCCGGGCATGCAGGCAGCCTTCGTCGACATCGGCCTCGAGAAGGCGGCGTTCCTGTACGTCGGGGACGTCTACGGCGACCCCGACTTCTCGGAAGAGTTCGAGCTGACGGAGGGTGAACACCCCGCCGTCGTCCCCGAGGTGCCGACGGAGCAGGAAGCGGAGG
>JBJMQK010000217.1:0-3209 GCA_045802735.1 Anaeromyxobacteraceae bacterium
CCTGTGCGACTTCGGCACGGAGCAGCGGGTCGAGCTCGAGGTCGTCGGGTTCGGCGACCCCGCGAACGTCCCGCAGCGGCCGCGCGTGATCGCGCGCGAGGGCGAGCTGCCGGCGCGCGAGAAGGATGAGGACGAGGCCGAGGACGAAGAGGACGAGGAGGCCGCCGTCGAGCGCGGACCCGGCGACGTCACGCCCGTCCTCGCGCTCGCTCCCGCGGGTGAGCTCGAGGCCGCGCTCGCGGCCTGGGATCACGACGCGGCCGACGACGGCTCGCGGTTCGCGCTCGATCCCTCGCGCGTCGCGGCGGCGCTCGCCGCCGTCCTCGACGCCTGCCCGAGCCCACGCGACCTCGCGCTCCTCGGGCAGGCCCACGGGGTCCGGCTCGATGCGTTCGTCCTGGCGGCGCTGCGCGCCGTCGCCTCGCGCGGCGATCCCGACGTCGCGCTGCGGGAGGCGCGCCGGTTCGCCGCGATGGTCCGGATGACCGTGCCGCTCCTCGCGACCGCCACCGCCTTCGCGCATGCCGGGCGAGCGGCTCCGGCGCGCGAGGCGCTCGCGGCCGCCGAGGCGTTCGACGCGCCATTTCCGCAGAGCGCACGGTTCGCCGCGGCGGAGATCCGCACCGCGCTCGGGGATTTCGCCGGCGCCGAGGCCGACCTGCGGCAGCTCGTCTCCCGACGCTGGGGGTCGCCGCGCATCAGGCCCGCCGCGGCCGGGGCGCTCGCGCATCGCCTGCGCGAGAGCGGCCGCGACGACGAGGCGGAGGCCATCGCGCTCGCGGAGCGCCACCGCGTCGAGCGCGACGCCGGCGTCGTCCGCCGCGAGGCCCCGCGCGTGGGCCGCAACGACCCGTGCCCGTGCGGCAGCGGGAAGAAATCGAAGAAGTGTTGCGGGGCGTGAAGCGGCGCTTCCGCCGTACCTCGGCCCACACGGTCTCTAGCAGCGGACACGCCGGTGCAGCCATGCTCGTGGGACACACGCGAGGAGTCCCGATGGTTTCCATGTCCCACTCGACGAGCCGCACCGTCGGTCGTTGCTGATGCGCTTGCGCTGCGCCACGCGGCACCCCGGTCGCCTGGCACACCTCGCGATGGTCGCGCTGCTCGTCGCATCGGCGACGGCGTGTGCGGGAACGCGAAAGGCGGCGCTCCGCGAGGACTTCGCGGCCGCGCCCGACGTCCCCACTCCTGTCGTCACGGTCACCCCGGCCGAGCCCCCCGTCGAGCCGGAAGTCGAGGCGAAGCAGGAGCCCATCCAGCAGCAGGTCTCGCCAGAGCACGTCGAGGCGCACGTTCGCGCACAGGTGGCGCAGCGGATGCCCGGGGCCGCGACCACCACACACCGCAGGGTCGCGACGACGGTCCTCACGGAGTCGTCCCGCGCCGGCGTCGATCCGATGCTCGTCGTCGCGCTCATCCACGTCGAGTCGTCGTTCAACCCGCGCGCCCGATCGCGCTCGGGTGCGTTCGGGCTGATGCAGGTGCGCGTCCCGACGTTGCGTCAGCAGCTCAATCGGCCGAAGGCGCGGCGCGCCGACGCGCTCGATCCGCACACGAACGTCCAGGCGGGAGTTCGCTATTTCCGGCGATTGCTCGACGCGTTTGGCGCGACCGACCTCGCGCTCATGGCCTACAACGCCGGCCCTGCACGCATCCAGCGGCTGCTCGCGAACGGGGGCATCCCGCCCAGGATCCGCGACTACTCCCGCAAGGTCGGGGACGAGCTCGAGCGCATCCGGAACGCGCTCCTGCGTCCAGGGCGCGCGGAGCGCACGCAGGCGTCGAACGGGGACGTGCCCGGTCTCCAGGCCATCGCTCCTTCGCGGCCACCGTCGTGAGCGCCAGGCCGGCCGAGTCGACCGGCGGGGCTCGTCCGTCGCAACGGCGCGGACGGCCGGTCACCGGGATGACGAGAAGGCGGCGCGCGCGCTGAGCGCGGCCTTCACCGCCTCCTCGCGTGCTTCGCGGGCGCCGCCTTCGCCCGCGCCACCTTCACCCGCTTCGCCGCCGCGCCCTCCGCCCTCATCTTGCGCTCGCGCTCGGCGGCGGTCGCCTCGAGGCGAGCGAGCTCGTCCTCCCTGGCGTTCAAGCTCGCCGTGAGCTCGGTCTCGTGCACCTGCAGCTCGAGGTTCTCCCGCTCGAGGCGCGCCACCTTCGCCTCCAGCGCGGCGGCGGCGTCGTGCGCCTCCACGAATCTCGCCGACGTCCGGCGCTGCTCCTCCTGCACCTTCGCCGTGGTCTCGCGGGCGAGGGCCCGGGCCTCCGCGTTCCGGCGCAGCAGGACGACAGACGTGCCGGTCCCGGCGACGACCGCGACGGCGAGCAGCACCCAGGGGAGCGCGCTCGGCGTCGCGCGCGCGCGCTCGTTCTCCAGCAGGTCGTCCGTGGCTCTCATGTCAGCTCCGATCGCGGTGCGGCGATCATCCCATCTCCCGCGGCGCATTTCGCCGTAGGTGTGAGCGGGCGCGCATCCGACAGCGACCGTCATCGCGCCGACGCCCTGGCGTCCGTTTGCACCCGCTGTGCGTCGAATCCCACGTCGCCGCGGCACGGCCGGCTCTCTACACTGCGCGTGTGCCACAGCGACGAGGCGGTGTCGGATCCGCGCAGCGTGCGTGGGCGTGCCGGGTTCTCTCTCCCGCGCTGCTCGCGATCGCGCTCGGCTGCGGACCACGCCCGGCGTCCCCGCCGCGCGCCGCGCCGACGTCTCCGCCGCCCCCCGCGACGGCCGCCGCCGCGCCGGCGGCAGCCCTGGAGCCGCCCGGCGCCGTGGGCGGGCACGTGCAGCCAGCGTGCGGCGGGACGGTGACCGTCTTCGAGGCGGGGCGCGAGGTCGGAAACCTCTGCCCCGCCGAGGCGCGCCACGCGGGCCTCACGCTCGTGGATCTCTCGGACGACTGGGTGCCGCTCGCGCTGCGCGAGCCCGACGATCTCTCGCGTCCGCCGCAGCCGTACCGCGCCACGTACGTCGCGCTCGCGAACGCGGCGTTCCCGCCCGGACCGGAGGGCGAGCGCGCGCGTCGCGACGGCTTCCTCGAGCTGTACGGCATCGTCCCGAGCCTGCGCCTCGCCGCCGCGCGCCTGCTCGACGAGGAGCGCCCCGCCTGCCATGCGGCGGCCGACGGCGCGGCACTCCAGGAGCTGCGGACGAGCCCGCAGCCGTCGACGGCGCGGCCCGCGCCCGCCGTCGACGCGGCGTTCGGGGCGCT
>JBJMQK010000267.1:0-6352 GCA_045802735.1 Anaeromyxobacteraceae bacterium
AGATCCCACTTGTTCACGACGATGACGAGCGCCTTCGACTTCTCGGCGACGAGCCCGAGGAGCCGCGCGTCCTGCTCCACCCCCGCCTCGCCCGCGTCCACGAGGCAGGCGACCACCTCGGCGTCGTCGATGGAGCGCATCGCGCGGACGACCGAGTAGGCCTCGACCTTCTGCGCGATGCCGCTCTTGCGGCGGATGCCCGCGGTGTCCGTGACGATGAACCGCCGGCCGCCGTGCTCGACGACGGTGTCGATCGCGTCGCGCGTCGTCCCGGGGATGTCGGAGACGACGAAGCGCTCCTGTCCGAGGAGCGCGTTCACGAAGGTGCTCTTCCCCACGTTCGGGCGGCCGACGATGGCGATGCGCACGTCGCGGGCCGGGGCGGGCGCGCCCTCGGGAAGCTCCTCCGGCTCGTCGGCCTCCTCGGGCCGCGGCGGCGCGACCTCGACGCCGAGCTTGTCGAGGACGCGCTCGACGAGGTCGGCGACGCCGCGCGCGTGCTCGGCCGAGATGGCGTGCACCTCGCCGAAGCCGAGGCGGTGGAACTCGGCGAGCGGCGCCTCGTCCTCCGCGCCCGTCGAGTCGAGCTTGTTCACCGCGACGAAGAGCGGCTTTCCGGAGCGGCGCAGGAGCTCCGCCACCGCCTGGTCGACGTTGGTGACCCCCTCGCGCCCGTCCACCACGAGCACGACCGCCGCGGCCTCCTCGACGGCGAGCTGCGCCTGCCGCTTCACGAGGGTCATGAGCGGGTCCTTCGAGTCGGGCTCGAACCCGCCGGTGTCCACGACCGAGAGGAGGCGCCCGTCCCACTCCACGTCGGCGTAGTTCCGGTCGCGCGTGACGCCGGGTAGATCCTCGACGATCGCCACGCGCCGGCCGGCCACGCGGTTGAAGAGGGTCGATTTTCCGACGTTGGGGCGCCCGACGAGGGCGACGAGCGGGCGAGGCACCCGCGCTTCGTAGCACGGAATCAGAGCCCGTGCCGCTTGAGGGCCTCCGCGCGCTCGCTCCAGCGCTCATCGACGCGGACGTGGAGCGCGAGGAAGACCTTGCACCCGAGGAGGCGCTCGAGCGCCTCGCGCGCGCCCTGCCCGATCTCCTTCAACATGGCGCCGCGCTTGCCGATCACGATGGCCTTCTGGCTGTCGCGCTCGACGTGGATCGTGGCGTGGATGCGCACGAGCCCGTGGGTGCCCTTCTCCCGCTGAGACTCGTCGAACTCCTCCACCTCGACCGCGACGGCGTACGGGACCTCCTCGCGCAGCCGCACCATCGCCTGCTCCCGGACGTACTCCGCGGCGAGCTGGCGCTCGAGCTGGTCGGTCATCACGTCCGGCGGGAAGAGCGGCGCCTCCGCCTCGGGGACGCTCCTCGCGAGCGTGCGCAACAGGTCGTCCACGTTCTCGCCGGTCATGGCCGAGAACGGCACGATCTCCGCCCAGGCGTGGAGATCCTTGTACGCTGCGATGACCGGCAACAGGCTCTCGCGCGGGGCGCGATCCATCTTGTTGATGCCCAGGATCGCGGGTCGCCCGCTCTTCGCGACCTCCTCCACGATCCAGCGCGTCGCCTCGCCGATCTCGACGCGCCCCTCGGGGCCCGTGCCGGCCTCGACCAGCATGAGCGCGACGTCGACCTCCGAGAGCGTCGTGAGCCCGACCTCGACCATGCGCCGGTTGAGCACGCCCTTCGCCCGGTGGAGGCCGGGCGTGTCGAAGAACGCGAGCTGCGCTCCCTCGCCGTTCCAGACGCCGAGGATGCGGGTGCGGGTGGTCTGCGGGCGAGGCGAGACGATGGCGATCTTCTCGCCCAGCACGCGTTTCTGGAGCGTCGACTTCCCGACTTTCGGCCGCCCCACGATGGCGACGAACCCGGCCCTCATGGCGAGCGCCCCTTCGACTCCGCGCGGCGCAGCCGCGCTACGCTCAGGGTGAGCGGAGGGGTCAAGGCTGCGCGCCGCGCGTGATCGTCACCTTCTCGAGCTTCGTCTTCGCGTTTCCGGCGCGCGCGATCTTCGGGACGAGCTCGAAGCCCTTCACCACCTCGCCGAAGATGGTGTGGCCCTTGTTGAGGTGAGGCGTCGGGACCTCGGTGATGAAGAACTGCGAGCCGTTGGTGTTCGGCCCGGCGTTCGCCATCGCGAGGAGACCCGGGCGATCGAACTTGTTGTCGGGGCCGATCTCGTCGGCGAAGCGGAAGCCGGGGCCGCCGTAGCCCGTCCCCAGCGGATCGCCGCCCTGGATCATGAAGTCGGGGATGACGCGGTGGAACACCGTCCCGTCGTAGAGCGGGCGCGTCACCTGCTGGCGCGTGTTGGGGTCCGTCCACTCCTTCGTGCCCTCGACGAGCGCGACGAAGGTCTCGACGGTCTTGGGCGCCTTCTCGGGGAAGAGCTTCACCACGAGATCGCCCGCGGAGGTCTTGAACGTCGCGTAGAGTTCCTCGGCCATGTCGCCTCCGGTTGCTACTGACAGGTGGGCTTCTTGCTGGAGATGACGACCTTCTCGAGCGTCGTCTTGCTGTTGCCGAGGCGCGCGATCTTGCCGACGAGCTCGCAGCCGCACACGCCCTCGCCGAAGCGGACGTAGCCGCACACGCCGGACGGGCTGTTCGAGCACTTGCGCGGGTTGAGGTGCAGCGTCGGGATCTCGGTGATGAAGAACTGCGAGCCGTTCGAGTTTGGCCCCGAGTTCGCGTAGGCGAGCTGGCACGGCTGCTCGAAGAAGTGCTCGTTCTCCGTGAGCTCGTCGGGGATGGCGTAGCCGGGCCCGCCGACGCCCTGCCCCAGGGGATCGCCGCCCTGGATCATGAAGTTCGGGATGACGCGGTGGAAGATCGTGCCGTCGTAGAGCGGCTTCTTCGATTTCTGGCCGGTGCGCGGGTCGGTCCACTCCTTCTTGCCCTCGGCCAGCTCGACGAAGTTCTTCACCGCGTTCGGCTTCTGCTCCGGGAAGAGGCGCACGCCGATCTTGCCCTGCGAGGTGACGAACGTCGCGTACAGCTCCTTGTCGCCGCCGGCGCCGGCCTTCGCCTTCTTCGCCGCGGCAGGCTTCTTCGCCGCGTCGCCCTCCGCTGCGAGCGCGAGCGTGGGCACGAGGGCGAGCGCGGCGAGGAGCGCGACGGGTTTGATCATGCGCGGCATGCTAGCGACGCCCGGAGAGGGTCGCAACGAAAAGGAGCTTCACTTCTTCGCTGGCTTGCGCGCGCGCTTCGGTGCAGCGACGGCGGCCTTGCGCGCCGCGGGCTTGCGCGCGGCGCGGAGCGGTGCGTGCTTCGCGCGGGTGGCGCGCTTCGCGGGGGCGCGCTTGCGCTTCGGGCCCTTCGACTCCGCTTCGCTACGCTCAGGGCGAACGGCGGGAGGGAGTTCGGCGATGGGGTTCTCTGGGCGAACGGTGGGTTCGGCGACTGCGACGATAGGCTCGGGCTCGGGCTCGGGTGGCGGTGCCGCGGCCGGCGTCTCGACCGCCGCCGCGCCGTTCCGCGCCTGGAACGTGTCGAGCGCCGCCTTCGCCGCGGCCTGCTCGGCGTCCTTCTTCGAGCGCCCGGCGCCGCGGCCCACCACCTCGCCCCGCAGCTCCAGCTCGACGTCGAAGACCTTGGAGTGATCCGGCCCGTGCTCCGCCACGACGCGGTAGCGCGGCGCGACGCGCAGGCGGCTCTGCGACAGCTCCTGGAACTGGGTCTTGTAGTCGCGGTCGAGCGTCCCGGCCGCGGCGCGCTCGAACGCCTCACCGAGGAACCGATCGACGAGGCCGAGCACCGGCGCGAGCCCGCCGCCGAGGTAGATCGCGGCGATCACCGCCTCGAGCGCGTCGGCGAGCAGCGACGACTTCTGCCGGCCGCCCGTCAGCTCCTCGCCGCGGCCGAGGCGCAGGAGCGCCCCGAGGTCGAGCTCCCGGGCGATGCGCGCGAGCGCGGCCTCGTCCACGAGCGCGGCGCGGATCTTCGACAGCTCGCCCTCGCGCGCGTCGGGGAAGCGCTCCATGAGGCGGTGCGAGACCGCCAGGTCGATGACGGCGTCGCCCAGGAACTCGAGGCGCTCGTTGTCGCACAGCACGTCGCCGCGGTGCTCGTTCACGTACGACTTGTGCGTGATCGCCGCGAGCGCGACGGCGGGGTCGGCGAGCGTGATGAGGAGCCGCTCCTCGAGCGCGACCACGGCGGGGTCGCGCGCGGTCGGAGGACGACTGTGCTCCGGCGGCTCCATCCTGAAGGTCATTCTAGGTCACCCGGCGAGGCGCGCCGCAAGATCGTCCGCCAGCGCGAACGGATCGGCGGCGCGATCGGCGATGCGCGACGCGATCTCGTCGAGCTGTCCCTGCTCGGCGGCGAGCCGCGCCAGCGCTCCGGCGAGGAGCCGCTCCCGCAGGAGCGCGATGAAGCTCGCCCGCGCGCGGGCCACCTCGCGATCGCGCCGCTGCCCGGTGCGGTCGAGGTGCGCCCGGTGGCGGTCGATCGCCAGGACGAGCTCCGCGACGCCCTCGTCGCGCACCGCCACCGTCTTCACGATGGGCGGCTCCCACCAGGCGGGGTCGTGCGGGTCCCAGGCCTCGGTGGCGCGCATGCGGTGCTCGGCGTCGTGGTCGTACTGCGGCTGGGTCGCCGTCGAGCGCCGCATCTCCAGCATCTGCTGCAGGTCGCGCATCGCGCGGTCGGCGCCCTCGCGATGGGCCTTGTTCACCGCGAACACGTCGGCGATCTCGAGGACGCCCGCCTTTATCGCCTGCACTTCATCGCCGAGGCCGGGGACCGCGACGACGACCACGGTGTGCGCGAGCGCCGCGATCTCGATCTCGTCCTGACCGACCCCGACGGTCTCGACGATGACGACGTCCTTCCCCATCGCGTCCATCACCGAGACGACGTCGGCCGTGGCGCGCGACAGGCCGCCGAGGTTGCCGCGCGTCGCCATCGAGCGGATGAACACGTCCGGGTCGGTGGCGTGGTCCTGCATGCGGATGCGATCGCCGAGGATCGCACCGCCGGTGAACGGGCTCGTCGGATCGACCGCGACGACGCCGACGGTGCGCCCTGCCTTGCGGTGCGCGGCGACGAGGCGGTCGGTGAGCGAGGACTTGCCTGCGCCCGGCGCGCCGGTGAGGCCGACGACGTAGGCGCGGCCGGTGTGCGCGAACAGGTCGCGCAGCGTGGCGCGCGCACCGGGGAGCGCGTCGTCGATTCCGCGCATGAGGCGCGCGGCGGCGCGGACGTCGCCCGCGAGGACGCGCTGCGTGAGCGATTCGGTCAAGGGAACCCCACCTCGTGACGGGTCGCCGGGAGCCGCCGCGTCAGGACGCGGCCGCCTCCGGGACGAAGTTCGCCACGAGCACGCTCGCGGCCATCTTCCGCGGCGCGCCGATGGGCTGCCGCCGCGGATCGAGTTGCCGGTACACCACGCTGCCGTCCTGCACCTGGTCGACGACGACGAGGAGCCTCCAGCCGCCGCGCTCGCTCGAGAACACCGCCTCGAAGTCCGACCGCTTGAGGACCCGCGCCGCGCCGTACGGGCGCCCGTCGATGTCGGTCCCGACGTAACGGACCTCGTCGGCGCCCGCCCGCTCCACGACGACGTTCATCACCCATACCTCGCCGGCGCGGGGCAGGAGGTGCTCGGGGACGCCATCGCTCGCCGGCCCGGCCGGGGCTGGAGGTGCCGCCGGATCGAGGCCGTCGAGCGACGCGCCCAGCGCCGCGGCGGCGAGCTTCGCCGTCCCGGGGAAGCTCGAGAGCTCGAAGCGATCCGACCAGACGTCGCCCGCAGGGCCGATGAGGCGGCCCTTGAAGACCGTCCCGACCTCGCGCGAGGCCACGAAGCGGTAACGCGTCCCGCTCCACTCGAACTCCTGGAACACCTCGACCGGTGCGTTCGGGGCCATGACGCCGTCCGCCCCGAAGGCGGCGAGGATGCCGCCGAGCGTGAGCGCGTTCCGCGGCGGAGGCATCGCCACGAGCCGCGCCGGAGCGGGCCCGGCGACGACCGGGCCGGCGCGCTTCGCCGCCGCCTCCATCTCCGGCACCGCGCTCTCGAGCCACAGCTCGAGGTCCGTCGCCGAGGCGTGATCCTCGAGCTTCACCGAGGGAAAGGTGATCGGGACCTCGAACGGGCGCCCGCCCACCGGCGCGACCCGCGCGACCCGCACGCCCTCGGGACCCGCGAGGATCTCGAACGCCCGCCGGGTCGTCTTCACCACCGCGCGCGCGAGCAGCCGCTCCGCGTCGAAGCCGGTCTCGAGCCGCAGGGCGCGGAGCCGCGCCGCGAGGTCCTGGAGCAGCGCCGCCCGCTTCTGGAGCAGATCCCCGACGCGCGCCTCCACGACGCCGCTCCGATCCGCGTCATAGAAGAGCACCGGCG
>JBJMQK010000292.1:0-6923 GCA_045802735.1 Anaeromyxobacteraceae bacterium
CTACGGAATCGGCAGGACCTCCGCGCAGAAGATCTGCTCCGGGGCGAACGTCGACGTGAGGACGCGCACGAAGGATCTCACGGACGACGAGGTTCGCCGCCTGCGTGAGACCATCGAGCAGAGCTTCAAGGTCGAGGGCGACCTCCGCCGCGAGACCTCGCTCAACATCAAGCGCCTCATGGACCTGGGCTGCTACCGGGGGCTCCGCCACCGCAAGGGCCTGCCGGTCCGCGGGCAGCGGACGCACACGAACGCGCGCACGCGGAAGGGGCCGAAGCGCGGCCTCATCCGGAAGCCGTCCGCGGCGCCCGCCCCCAAGGCATAGCCCCCTCGAATTCACGATACGGAGAGCAGAGTGGCCGACGAGCAGAAGCCGACGACCGAGAAGAAGCCCACCGCGCCGCCGCCCAAGGTCGAGGACTCCGGGCCGCCGCCCGCGCCGAACCTGGGCGGCATCGAGCCCATCACCGCGTCGCCCGTCACCCCGAAGAAGGGGAAGAAGCGGGTGAAGAAGAACATCGCGGCGGGCGTGGTCCACATCGCCGCGTCGTTCAACAACACCATGATCACCATCACCGATCTCTCGGGGAACGTGATCAGCTGGTCGTCCGCCGGCGCGCGCGGCTTCAAGGGCTCGCGCAAGTCGACGCCGTTCGCGGCGCAGGTGGCCGCTGGCGATGCCGCGGCGAAGGCGATGGAGCACGGCCTGAAGAGCGTCACGGTCCAGGTGTCGGGCCCGGGCGCAGGCCGCGAGTCGGCGCTGCGCGCGCTCTCCGCCGCCGGCCTCAAGATCTCGCTCATCCGCGACGTCACCCCCATTCCCCACAACGGTTGCCGGCCGCCGAAGCGCCGCCGCGTCTGACCGAAGGGAGAGAGACCAACGTGGCTCGTTACACCGAAAGCGTCTGCCGGCTCTGCCGCCGCGAGAACCTCAAGATGTATCTGAAGGGGGATCGCTGCTACACGGACAAGTGCGCCATCGAGCGCCGTCCGTATCCTCCGGGCCAGCACGGCCAGGGGCGCGTGAAGTTCTCCGAGTACGGCGTGCAGCTGCGCGAGAAGCAGAAGGTGAAGCGCATGTACGGCCTGCTCGAGGCGGGCTTCAGCCACGCCTACTGGAACGCGGCGGCGGCGAAGGGCAAGACGGGCGAGAACCTGCTGCAGACGCTCGAGCTGCGCTTCGACAACGTCGTGTTCCGCATGGGCTTCGCGGACACCCGCAACGAGGCGCGCCAGCTCGTGCGCCACGGTCACTTCCGCATCAACGGCCGCAAGGTGAACATCCCGTCGTTCCGGCTGAAGGCCGGCGACAAGGTGGAGCTCCGCGACCGTTCGAAGAAGGTGGTGCGCATCAGCGAGGCGCTCGAGGCGGTGGATCGCCGCAGCGTCCCGGGTTGGCTCGAGCTCGACAAGGCGGGGTTCAAGGGGACGGTGAAGTCCATCCCCGCTCGCGAAGAGATCACGATGCCGATCCAGGAGCAGCTCATCGTCGAGCTCTACTCGAAGTAAGCGCGCCGCTTCACGTTCACTCACTGAGAAAGGCCGCGCGCCCCACGGCGCCCCGGCCCCGCTGGGCTGGCGGGGCGTTCGGGGAGGGGGCGGCGGCAAGGGAGAGAGCCCATGGCGGATGCCATCGTCACGAAGAACTGGCGCGACCTGATCAAGCCGCGAGGCCTGCAGATCGACCAGGACAACCTCACCAACACCTACGGCAAGTTCGTCGCGGAGCCCCTCGAGCGCGGCTTCGGCATCACCCTCGGGAACTCGCTGCGCCGCGTGCTCCTCTCGAGCCTGCAGGGCGCGGCGATCACCTCCGTGAAGATCGAGGGCGTCGAGCACGAGTTCATGACGATCCCGGAGGTCGCCGAGGACGTCACCGACATCATCCTCAACCTCAAGGAAGTCCTGCTCCAGATCCACACCAACGAGGTGAAGACGCTCCGCATCGAGGCGGACGGCCCTCGCGAGATCAAGGCGGGCGACATCATCGCCGACGGCCAGGTGGAGATCCTGAACCCGGGCCAGCACGTCCTCACCATCAGCGAGGGCGGGCGGGTGCGGGCCGAGCTCTCCGCGCGCCGCGGCCGCGGGTACGTCCCGTCGGACCGCAACAAGGTGGCGGGTGCGCCCATCGGCGTCATCCCCATCGACGCGCTCTTCAGCCCGATCCGCAAGGTGAACTACCAGGTCACGAACGCGCGCGTCGGGCAGCAGACCGACTACGACAAGCTCACGCTCGAGGTCTGGACCGACGGCTCGGTGCAGCCGATCGACGCCGTCGCCTACGCGGCCAAGATCGTGAAGGAGCAGCTCTCGATCTTCATCAACTTCGACGAGACCGAGGAGCCGACGAGCGAGCCGATCGCGATCGAGGAGACGAAGCTCAACGAGAACCTCTTCCGCTCGGTCGACGAGCTCGAGCTCTCGGTGCGCTCCGCCAACTGCCTGCAGAACGCGAACATCAAGACCATCGGCGACCTCGTCCAGAAGACCGAGGCCGAGATGCTGAAGACGAAGAACTTCGGCCGGAAGTCGCTCAAGGAGATCAAGGAGATCCTCTCCGAGATGGGGCTCTCCCTCGGCATGAAGCTCGAGAGCTGGCCGCCGAAGAACCCGCCGCAGGCCCCGAAGGTCTAGCGAGCCGCACCAGGAGAATCCGATGAAGCACCGCGTCGTTGGCCGCCGGCTCGATCGCACCACCGAGCACCGCACGGCGATGTTCAGGAACCTCGTGACGAGCCTCTTCCGCCACGAGCGGATCACCACCACCACGCCCAAGGCGAAGGAGATCAAGCGCTTCGCCGACGGCTTCATCACGCTCGCGAAGAAGGGCACGGCGCACGCGCGCCGCATCGCGAACCGCGACGTCCGCGACGTGGAGGTGCTGAACAAGCTCTTCGACACGCTCGGCCCGCGCTTCAAGGACCGCCCGGGCGGCTACACGCGCGTCATTCGGGTCGGCCGCCGCGCCGGCGCCGCCGCCGAGAGGGCGATGATCGAGCTCGGCGACCGCGCGGCGGCCGTCGAGGGCGACAAGGCGCCCGCCGGCGGCGAGAAGAAGGCCAAGAAGGCGAAGGCGAAGCCCGAGGCCGCCGAGGCGAAGCAGGAGTAGCCCGCGGCGCGCGGGGTCAATCTATCTTCGAAGTCGAAGGAGGCAGCACATGGGAGTGGTCCTGCGGCTCAGCCGCGCCGGCACGCACAAGGCGCCGTTCTACCACGTGGTCGCGACCGACTCGCGCCGGTCGCGCGACGGGCGCTACCTCGAGGACGTGGGCCTCTACGACCCGACGCAGAAGCCGGAGCGGCTCGAGCTCAAGGCCGATCGCGTCGAGCACTGGCTGAAGGTCGGCGCGCTGCCGAGCCAGACGGTCGCGATGCTCATCAAGAAGGCGAAGAAGGCGGCCCCGGCGACGACCGAGGCGGCGGCGAAGTAGCCGGGGCGTCCCGTGCGCGATCTCGTCGTCTGGCTCGCCCAGCAACTCGTCGAGGACAAGGCCGCCGTCGCGGTCGACGTCCTCGAGCGCGATCGCACCACCGTGCTCGAGCTCACCGTCGCGGAGGACGACCTCGGCCGCGTCATCGGGCGCGGCGGGCGCACCGCGAAGGCGCTCCGCACCGTCGTCGACGTCGCGGCGCGGCGGCAGGGGCGCCGCGCGGTGCTCGACATCGTCGACTGACGTGGCGCTCGTCCGCATCGGCAAGGTGGTGCGGGCGATCGGGCTCGACGGCCGGGTCGGCGTCGCGGGCACGGACGGCGCGCTCGCCGAGCTCGCCACGGTGGCGCTGCGGCGCGGCGAAGAGGAGGCGCGCGAGCGGACGGTGCTCGATGCGCGCCCGCAGGGGCGGGTCTGGGCGATGCTGCTCGACGGTGTCGCGGATCGCAGCGCCGCGGAGGCGCTGGTCGGCAGCGAGGTCCTCGCGGAGCGCGACGCCCTCGGCGAGGCGGGGGAGGGCCTGCACTTCTGGGCCGACCTCGAGGGCCTCGCGGTGGTGACGGTGTCGGGCGAGGCGGTGGGGCGCGTGACGGGGCTCCTCGAGACCGGCGCCGCCGACGTGCTGGTGGTGACGGCGGAGGGCGGCCGCGAGGTGCTGGTGCCACTCGCGCCGTACGTGAAGGTGGAGCGCGAGGCGGGGCGCATCGTCGTCGATCCGCCGGACGGATTGCTGGACCTGGAGGCATCTCGGAGCGAGGAGAAGGGAGGCCCGCAGCGAGGCGAGTGACGTGGCGAAGCTCGACGTCGAGATCCTGACCCTGTTCCCGCGCATGTGCACGGGCTACCTCGCCGAGAGCATCCTCGGAAAGGCAGTGGAGGGCGGGCTCCTCGCGGTGAACGTCGTCGACGTCCGCGAGCACGCCACGGGCAAGCACCGGGTCACGGACGACGCGCCGTACGGTGGCGGGGCGGGCATGGTGATGAAGCCCGAGCCGCTCACCGAGGCCATCCTGGCCGCCAGGGAGCGGCTGCCCGGCGCGAGCGTAGTCCTGACGAGCCCCCGGGGGCGCGTCCTCGACCACGGGCTCGCGCGCGAGCTGGGGGAGCGAGGTCGGATCGTCCTCGTGTGCGGGCGGTACGAGGGTGTCGACGAGCGGGTGAGGGCGGTGGTGGACGAGGAGGTGTCGCTGGGAGATTTCGTGCTCACCGGCGGCGAGCTGGTGGCGCTCGCCATCGTCGACGCCGCGGCGCGGTTCATCCCCGGCGTGCTCGGCAACGGGGCGAGCGCAGGGGCCGAGAGCTTCGCGGGCGAAGGTGGCTTGCTCGAGCACCCGCACTACACCCGCCCCCCGGCCTACCGGGGCATGCAGGTTCCGGAGGTCCTCCTGTCGGGAGACCACCGGCGGATCGAGCGGTGGCGGCGGCGCGAGGCGCTGCGCGCCACCCGGGAACGGCGCCCGGACCTCTTCACGAGGCTGGCGCTCACTGAAGAGGACATCCGGCTCCTGTCCGCCGGAGACGACGCGCTGTGAAGGAGAGAGCGATGCTGCGCAAGGCCATCAGCGACATCGAGGCGAAGTACGTGAAGAAGGTCCCCGAGTTCCGCTCGGGCGACACGGTCCGCGTCCACACGAAGATCAAGGAAGGCGACAAGGAGCGGGTCCAGATCTTCGAGGGCGTGGTCATCCGCCATCGACGCGGCCAGGCGCGAGCCATGTTCACGGTCAGGAAGGTGAGCTACGGCGTCGGCGTCGAGCGCATGTTCCCCGTCCACAGCCCGCGCATCGACCGCATCGAGGTGATGGGCCATGGCGAGGTTCGCCGCTCGCGCCTCTACTACCTGAGGAACCTGCAGGGGAAGGCCGCCCGCCTGCACCAGGAGGAGGGCCCCGGCGCTTCCGGCGCCGCTCCGGCCGCCGCGGCGACGCCTCCCGCGCCCGCCGCGCCGCCCGCGCCGCAGGTGTAGCTTCCTCATACCCGCGCCTGCGGGTAACATCCTCGCGCTTGCTGCTGCTCGAGATCGCCGCCCAGGGGGTGAAGGGCGTGTCGCCCCCCGGCGGCACCGTCCGGCTGCGCCCCGGGTACAACGTCGTGCTGGCGGACGGCGCGGCCCTGCTGCGCGTGTTGCAGGCGCTCTTCCACCCGGCGGAGGGCGACGCCGACGCGTTGCGAGCGACCGGCGCCGCCGGCCCGCTCCGCGTCGGCGCGACGTTCGCCGGCGACGACGGCGTCACCTATCGCATCGTGCGCGACTTCGCGCGCGGAGCGCAGGTGCAGCGGCTCGACCCGCAGCGCCGCGCGTTCGCGCCGCTGGCCACGTCGCAGGAGGAGGTCGCGTCGCTGCTCGCGGGAGCGGCGGGCGTGCCGTCGCGCGCGAGGCTCGCACAGCTCTCGCTCGCCGTCGCCGACCTGCCGTCGAGGCGCGCTGCCGCGGTGCCGGCCGGTGCAGGCGCTCGCCGCACGCGCTCCGCCCCCGAGGCCGAGAAGCGACTCGCGGATCTCCGCGCCGAGCTCGAGCGCTCGCGTCGCGCGGAGAGGCTCCAGTACCAGCTCGACGCAGTGCAGAGCCGCCTCTTTCGCGCCGACGCCGCGCTCGCCGACGGGGCGCGGCTCCGCGCTGCGGCCGACGCCGCGGAGGCGGCGCTCGCCGAGACCGCGCCGCTCCAGGCCGCGCTCGCCGGGCTCGGCGACCTCGAGGCGGCGCTGGCCTCGCACGCGCGCGCGGTGGCAAAGCGTGACGAGGCGCTCGCGCGCACCGCGGCGGAGCGCGGGACGGCCGGGAGCGACGCGAACGCGCCCGTGCCGTTCTGGCGCGCGCCGCCGTTCTGGGCGGGCGCCGGCGGCGGGCTCGCGGCGGCGTGCGCAGGTCTCGCGGGCGCGGGGAGAGGCCTCCGCTACCTGGCGCTCCTCGACGTCCCGGCGTTTGGCTGGGCGGCCTGGGTCGCGCTCCGCTGGGTCGCGGCCGTCGAGGCGCACGGCCGCGCGGACCGGCGGCGCCGGATGCTCGAAGAGCACGAGCGCAAGGCCGAGGAGGGCTTCGAGCGCGAGACGGCGGGGCTGCGGGAGGCGATGGCGGCGATCGGCGTCCCCGGGATCCCCGAGCTGCGCGACAGCGTGGCGCGGCTGGATGCCGCCACCGCCGCTGTCGCCGGGACCCGCTCGCGCCTGGACGCGTTCGAGGCCGGCGCGGAGGCGCGCGAGGCGCGCTCGGAGAAGGTGGACGCCGAGGCAGCGCTGCGCGACGCGGAGGCAGCGCTCGCGGCGGAGGCGGGCGGGTACGTCCGGGACGTCCGCTCGGTGGAGATGCAGATCGCGCGCGTCGAGGCCGAGGCGGCTGCGCCGTCGCCCGATGCCGGCCCGCCCGAGGAGGCGCCGCGCGAGCTCATCGACCCCGCGATGCTCGACGTCGGCGGGGTCGCGGCGGCGGCGGCGCTCCAGGCGCGCGCGTCGCAGATCGCGCAGGCGCTCTCGGCGAACCGCGTCGCTGGC